>DATFOL010000086.1:0-10503 GCA_035265545.1 Gemmatimonadaceae bacterium
TCCGGCTCGCTCGGAACGAGCTCCGCGAGGATGCGGCCGAGGCGCAGTGCGTCCTCGCACAGCGCCGGTCGCAGCCACTCGTCGCCCGCCGTTGCCGAGTAGCCCTCGTTGAACACGAGATAGATTACCTGGAGCACCGAAGCGAGCCGCGCTTCGAACTCCGAACCGCGCGGCACCTCGAACGGCACGCGCGACTGGGAGAGCGTCCGCTTCGCCCGCACGATGCGCTGCGCGATCGTCGCCTCGGGTGCGAGGAATGCGCGCGCGATCTCGTCGGTCGTCAGCCCGCCGAGCAGCCGCAGGGTCAGCGCGACGCGCGCCTCGGTGGACAGCACGGGATGACATGCCGTGAACATCAGCCGCAGCAGGTCGTCTCCGACGTGATCGTCGATGGCCGCGTCGAGGTCAGGCACGGCTGCCTCCTGCTGCGCCTCGAGCTCGTAGCCAAGCTGGTCGTGCTTGCGCTCCAGCATCGCCCGCCGCCGAAGCTGATCGATCGACCGGTGCTTCGCCGTGGCCATCAGCCAGGCGCCGGGATTGTCGGGCACGCCCTGCTGCGGCCACCGCTCCAGTGCGGCCAGCAGCGCGTCCTGCGCCAAGTCCTCGGCCAGCCCCACGTCGTGCACGATCCGCGCAAGCCCGGCGATCAGCTTCGCCGACTCCATTCGCCAGACCGCCTCGATGACCCGATGCGCTTCGGTCGCCGTCACGGCGAGGAATCAGTCGCACCGTTCGTCCGGAATCAAGCGGCTGTCGCATACCCGTACGTCGAACGAGCCGACGTCGAATCGACACCGGCTCGTTCACCTCCATTTCGGGAGCTCAGCCGCCGTGCTGCGCCTTCGTCTGCTCGCGCAGCCGGTTTTCCTGCTCGATCAGCTCCGGCGTCAGCGAGGCACCGAAGTCCTCGGCCGCGAAGACCTGCCGCACCTCGATGTTCGTCTCACCGCCGAAGTGCGGGTTCGGCGCGCGACGCGCCCACTCCACCGCTTCCTCGAGCGACTTCGCCTGGATGATCCAGAAGCCGGCGATCAGCTCCTTCGTTTCGGTGAACGGCCCGTCGACGACCGTCTTCTGGTTCCCCTTGAACACGATCCTCGCTCCCTTCGAGCTCGGATGCAGCCCCTCGCCCGCGAGCATCACACCGGCCTTCACCAGCTCCTCGTTGTACTTGCCCATCTCGGCGAACTGCTCGGTGGTGGGCATCACACCGGCTTCGCTGTCCGCGCTCGCCTTCACCAGCATCATGAACTTCGGCATCGTCTGTCTCCGGTTGGATCGGTTTGGAGCCGGGCGTCCGGTCCACTCGGCCGGGGCTGATCCCTCGCTCTACTGGATACGTCGAACGCGATGCGACCCAATCGACAAGCGGAGCCGTATTCGATTGTTGTCGGAGGTGCGTTTCCTGACGGCAGTGAAAGAAAACCCAAGGGCACCAAGCACCAAGTCTTGAGCTCGCCTGTGGCGCTACTCGATTTCGCACCGAGCGCAACGAGTGGTGGCCAAGGCCCAAAGCGCCCGCGTCCCAGGCGAACACTACGGTTCCAGGGACGTTCCCCTGCGTACCGTTCCGACCACATACTAGGATCGACCGTACTCCACCTCCTTCTGATGACCAACCTCATACAAGCAACGTCCGGAGGCATGCCGCTGATCGGCGGGGCAGAGGTGATCACGCTGACGCGCCCCGCGCCGAGCGATACTGCCACGCCCGTGTTCACGGCGGCGCAGATTCTCCCGGGCCGGGCAATGATGGTGCTTCAGGTGCGCGCCCTCGTTCCGGGCATCGGAGAGACAGACGTGCTCTCGTCCAGGTCTGTCGAGGAGGCGAGTCGCGAGCTGACCGGAAGTGGGCCGGACATCACCGGTAACGCGTCGTTCTCTTTCGGCGCTGCGATTCTCGCGCCGTATGCCAACCGTATCCGCGGACGCTACGATCCCTCGACCCAGACAATCGCGACTGACATCGTAGTGGACGGAGCACGACGACGCGTGACGCTTCCATCGAATGGAGGCGGCAAACATCCTGGCGCGGAACAGTACGCGATCCATGGGCTCATTCTGAATCGACCCGCTGATGAGGTCAGACGCACGACCTCAGCGGAAGCGGACATCGTGCGCGCCGTCATTCGCGCAGGTGACTTCGCAGGCCAGTGGGTGTCGGCGACCGAGCTGCGATTCCGAACCACGCTGCGTACCGACACGTTCGAACTGTCCGTGGTGGCAACGAACGTGGGCGCCACGTCGCTGCCGCTTGGTATTGGCTGGCACCCCTATTTTGCCATACCAAGCGGCCGCCGGGAGCAAGTACGCGTCCATCTCCCGGCACGACAGCGAGTGCTGGTGAACAACTACGATGAGGTGCTTCCCACGGGTCAACTCGCGCCAGTGAAAGGAGCGATGTGGGACTGCTCGGATCCGGCTGGTGCCACACTTGGCACTACGTATCTCGACGATTGCTTCGTCGACCTGGAGAAGTCGCCGGAGGGACACACGGTCTCGACGATTCTCGATCCTGCGGCTGCGTATGCACTACGCATCGTGGCCACCTCACCCCACGTGAAGGCCCTGCAGACCTACGCACCCCCGGACAGGCCATTCATCGTTGTCGAGCCTCAGTTCAACTGGGCCAATCCGTTCGGAGCAGAATGGCCAGAGGGCACCGAAACGGGCATGGTACATCTCTCTCCGGGGGAGTCGGTCACCTACAGCGTTCGGCTCGAGATCTTCGTGCCGTCAGTGGACGTCGCATGAGCACGTAAACTCTTCTGGAGAGTGCGCGCATGCCCAAGATTCCATCAGAACTGGTCGAGGCTTTTGCGCGGGGAGACGGCTCGATATTCGTTGGCGCCGGACTCTCGATGGGGGTCGGGTACCCAGGTTGGGGGGACCTCATGAAGCCTATCGAGGAGCGTGTCACCGACTGCCCTCCGCACGCCTCTCCGATCGACATCGCGCAGTACTTCGTAGACCAGCATGGTCGCCAGAGCTTGATCGGCATGCTCCGCGCGAGTCTCTCGCGGCCCCGCGTCGACCGCACTCCCGTTCACGATGCGATGCTCTCGGTCGCGCCAGAGTGCATCTTCACCACCAATTTCGATACGGTAATCGAGGACGCCATCGCGCGTCACGACGCAGCCCCGGACGTCATCGTCAGAGACTCCGACGTTTCATCCCGCTCGAAGGCGCGGCGACAGGTGATCAAACTGCATGGTGACCTCAACCATGCAGAAGACATCGTGCTCACGCAGGAGGACTTCGACGACTACGAGGCCAACAAACCGGCCATCGCGGACATGTTGAAGGTCGAGCTTCAGACGCGCACGGTGCTGTTTCTCGGGTATGGCCACGGCGATCCCGACCTACGGATGCTTCTTTCACGCGTGCGGAAAGAGAGTCGGACGCTTCGTCGCAATCTGTTCAGCGCTCAGCTCAATCCGTCGAAGAATACAGAGCTTGCCCTCCACAGACATGGGATCGTCGTCGTTCCTCTCGGAGCGTCCGGCGACAAGGACGACGCGAATCGGGCGCTGGAGCGGTGGCTGAAGGAGTTCGCGCAGGCGATCGAAGGCTATCGGAGCCAGGGTGTCCCAGCGCGAAAGAACCACGACCTTCCACCCCGGCCCCGCCTCGTCGGCCGGCAGAGGGACGCGGAGCAGGCGCTGAAGGGGCTGGACTCGCACACGGGATTTCCCCTCATCGCGATCGAAGGCTTTGCCGGTGTCGGCAAGACGAGTCTCGCCGTGGAGGTTGGCTATCGCTGCGCGACCGGTGATGGTCTCACTCGGAGCGGAAGCCTGTTCGACTACGTCGTGTGGGTCTCGGCGAAGGACAAGCCCGACCAGAAGCAGTGGCTGAACGACGTACTGAACGCGATCGCGGTGACCACGCATTTCCCCGTAATCACTCAGCTCCCGATCGAAGAGCTTGAGCGCAAGAAGACAAAAGTCGAATTGCTCGTGCAGACGTACCGCGTGCTCGTCATCATCGACAACTTCGAGACGATCAAAGACGACGAACTACTGGCCTGGATCGAGCGCATTCCCGACCCCAGCAAGGTCCTCATTACGACGCGTAACCGGCAGCCTAAACTGCGCGTGTGGGCCGTCCCGCTAGCGGGCCTCGAGCCGGAGGACGCGCTGGTGTTCGTGAGAGAGCACGTCGTGCAGCAGTTGGGTCAACAGTTCGTGAGCCAGCTGAGCGACAGCGATCTGCGCGACCTCTCCAAAGTGACGGGTGGGAACCCGCAGGCCTTGCGTCTTGCGCTCGGACTCGTTCGCGATCGGGGAGCGGGCGAGCTCAAAGCGTTGGTCGATGAGCTCGACCAAGCGAATCCGAAGGAGAGCATGGATGACCTGTTCAAGGAGCTCTTCGAGCAGTCATGGAGGAAGCTCGGCGACATGGCACGCGATGTTCTGCTCGTGACGCCGTTGTTCGTTGGTGTCAGCTCCATTCGTCGCGATGCCTTGCAGGCCGTCACGGCGCTCGCATCGTTCGACTTCCGGAATGCGCTGGCCGAATGCGAGCGGCTGTTCTTGCTGGAGGCCGAGCGGAGCGTCCCCGGCGAGGCCGCCGAACCCCGTTTTGCCGTTCACCCGATGACTCGTACGTTTGCTCGTCGCATGCTTGACGAGCGCCGCGACTTCGAGGAGACGGCCCGCCGGCGATGCACGGGGTACTTCTTGGAACTGGTGCGCGACAGTGTGAAGCGCGAGAAGCCCAACCGCCCGTATTGGAACGCGCTTGTCAGCGACGAGATGATGACGATCGATCCCGAATGGCCGAGCGTGGCGGAGGTCATGAATTGGGCGGCTGCGGCCGGTGATCACGAGACGCTCGTCGATTTCGTGATGCTGCTCGTGCACTACATGGACAGCCGACTGTTGAATCGTGAGCGATTGACCTACGTGCACCAGGCGATCGCGGCGCTCCATGAGCTCAATCGCCCGGAGGATCAGGCGCTCCTGCTAATCGACGCCCTCGGGTGGACATATGTCGAGGAGAATCGCTTGGAGGAAGCGTACACCCAAATCAGGATGGGCTTCGGTCTGGCCGAAGACCTCGCAAGCCGGGCGGGTGACGATCCGCGCGCGCGTCGGGCGGCTGACGATCTGCGGGCGCTCGGGTTCGCGTGGCGGGCTCGCGTCCGCATCGAGCAGGGCCGTGTCGGCGACGCCGAGTCGTTGATCCGTCAGGCACTATCGCTCGAGTGCAGTGCGTGGATCAAATGTCGCGTGCGCATGGCCGAGGGCGATATCGCGCTGAGACGACGGGACGGCGCGAACGCGCTCCGCGCGTACCTGGAACAGGCCAGGCAGGCGAAGGAATACGATGACGAAGGTCACGGCTATCAATGGCGGCCGCGCATCGGGATGGCCTATCTGCAGCTGGGAAAGCTCGATGAAGCCAACCGCACCTTCCAGGAGCTGTTCGAATTCAAGCAGATCGAGATCGGACGCTTGTACGCTGAGTTTGGCCTCGCGATGGTCCGCTATCGCCGCGGCGATAGGCAGAGTGCCCGAGTAATGATCGATGACATCCGAGCCAGACTCGAACGCCGCACCAGCTCCAATCTGCTCCTGAACATGATCGAGGGGTTTTATGAGGACCTGAAGGCGGACAACTAGTCGCACACAATTCAGGTTACGCCGCCGCAGTCTGATTGTTCTCCGTAGCGTATGGCAAGCCTCGCGGCAAATTGGAGCGATCGACGACATCTCATGACTGCCGACTGCTCCGCATCAACGCCTCCTGCCGCTTCATGTCGGCAGTGAACGCCTCGCCGAAGTCGTCCGCCTCGTACAGCTCGCGGAGCTCCAGCTCGACCTCGCCGTCGCCATCCTCGGCCGGCCAGCGCTTCACCCACTCCAGCGCCTCCTCGCGAGAGCCGACCTGGATGATCGTGTAGCCGGCGATCAGCTCCTTGCTCTCGGCGAACGGCCCGTCGGTCACCGTCGGCTTTCCCTTCGAGAATTTGATCCGGTGTCCGCTCGAGGACGGCTTGAGGCCATCGCCGCCCAACATCACGCCGGCCCGGATCATCGACTCGTTGTACGCCATCATCGCGTCGACCAACTCGCGACTCGGCTTTACCCATGCCTCGGTCTGCGGGTCGGCCTTGCGGATGATCATGAATCGCATGCGAAGAGCTCCTTGGCTGGGGTTCTGGTAGACCTTCGCAGAGGCGTCGAACGACGCGGCCGCAAATCGACATTCGAGACGAAGCCCGCCCTGGCACGAAGCCAGGACGGGCTGCCGTCATCCCTTTCAGGGTCGCGATCGCAAGGCGCCTTCCGGGCGCCAGCCGACTGGGTCTGAGTACTCCGTACCTCTGTAGTACTCCGTACTTCAGTGTCCGTTCAGCTCCCGCGAATCTCCGAGTGATCGCTCACCGTCAGTTCTCCCTTGAGCCCCTCGATCACCACGTCGTCCCCGATCAGCGAGTTGTGCAGCGTCGAGCGGCGAATGGTGCACTTCGAGCCGACGATGGTGTCCGTCAGCGTCGAGCCCTCGATCCTGCTCCCCTTCCCCAGCGTCACATTGGGACCGATCGTCGCGTTGGAGAGCACCACCTCGTCCTCGACGTACACCGGGTCGTGGATCGTCACGCTCGCCTCGACGTTCTTCGGCCGCCGCGCCGCGCCCTTCTCGAGCACGATCCTGTTCGTCTCCAGCAGCGTGTCGAGCTTGCCCGCGTCGTACCATCCCTCGACGTCGATCACCTTGAGCTTGGCGCCCTTGTCGATCATGTACTGGAACGCGTCGGTGAGGTAGTACTCGCCCTTGTTCTTCGGCTGCTTCAGCGTCCAGTCGATCCCCTCGTAGAGCAGCTTCCAGTTCTTGACGTAATAGAGGCCGATGTTGGCCCGCTTCGAGATCGGCTCCGACGGCTTCTCGACGATCCTCGTCATGTTGCCGTCCTTGTCGGTGACGACGACGCCGAAGCGCTGATAGTCCTCGACTTCCTTCACCCAGATGATCCCGTCGGCGTCCGTCGTCTTGATCACCGAGAGATCGGTCTCGAAGATCGTGTCGACGAAGATGATCAGCACGTCCTGATCGACGTACGGCTGCGCGAGCTTCACCGCGCCGGCCGTGCCGTCCTGCACCGTCTGCTCGACGAACGCCGCCGGCAGCTTGAACTGCGTGCGCGCGTACTGCTCCACCTTTTCCTTGAGGTGGCCCGTCACGTAGACCACCTGGTCGACGCCACCGAGTCGCTCGAGATCCTCGAGGATGTACGCCATCACCGGCTTGCCGGCGATCTTGAGCATCGGCTTCGGCACGAGATGCGTGTGCGGCCGGAGGCGGGTGCCTTTGCCGGCCAGCGGAATGATCACTTTCATGGTGCGCTCGTTCCCTCGCGTCCGTAGCGGTCCTTGAGGCGGACGACGTCGTCGAGATGCGGCGTGCTCGCCTCCAGCACGTCGCAGTCGGTGACGGCCTCGATGTAATGGATGGTTCCCGGCGTGATCCGGAATGCCTCACCCGTCCTGAGTCGCATGTCCTGCAGCTCGTCGCTTCCCTCTACCTGCACCCAGTACTTCATCTCTCCGCTGAGGAGATAGACGGTCTCGTCCTTGACGTTGTGGTATTGCACGGAGAGCGATTGGCCCGCGTTCACGTGCAGGATCTTGCCGACGTAGAGATCGTTCGAGGCCCAGATGGTCTCGTGTCCCCACGGCTTGGGGACGGTGCGTACCGGAGTGCGGCCGCTCATGTCGTCTGTTCGAGGGAAGCAAGTGAACCTGGCGCGTGCAAAGAGCGCACCCAGCATTTGGCGCCGTCGGTGCACCAATATCACCCGCTCCAATGCGAGGCGGCACCCCCGAGCGATCCGGGTGCGTGCCGTCCACACAGGATACTTCGCCGCTGCGTCGGCTGCCTTGCTCATGACTGGGGATCGTGCCATTCTCGAGCGCGATAGGGTGGCATTCCCATTCGAGGCGACACTCATGGCTTTCCGTCCCATCACGATCGCCTGCCTGGGCCTCTCCGTGGGCGTCCCCTTCGGCGTCGCCTCTGGCCAGGCGATCGCCAGCCCTCGTAGCTCCATCACTCAACTGATCGACAGCACCACGATCACCATCGAGTACTACCGGCCGTCGGTACGCGGGCGTGAGATCTTCGGGAAGCTGGTTCGGTGGGGATCGATGTGGACGCCGGGCGCCAACTGGGCCACGACGCTCGAGGTCGATCGCGACGTGCGCATCGACGGCCATCCGCTCCCACGAGGCAAGTACTCGCTCTGGATGATCCCGACCGCCGAGAGGTGGACCGTGGTGCTGAGCCGCCAGGCTCGCCGGTTCCACGTCATGCGCCCGCAGCAATCGGAGGAGCAGCTCCGCTTCGATGTACGTCCGCGATCGGGTCCACCCACAGAGGTGCTCAGCTTCTCCTTCCCCGAGGTGTCGCGCACGGCCGCAATACTTCAAATGCAGTGGGCGGGCACGGTGGTGCCGATGGCGTTCGAGATCGCCCCGTCTCGCCCGCCGGTCGTCGCCGCGCACCCGGCGTCGAGCTACACCGGTTCGTATTCGATGCGCTACGGCACCGACGCGAAATCGCCGGCCCATCCATTCGAGATCGTCGAGCGAGGCTCGAGCCTCTGGGTGCGCACCTCGGCGGACGGCGTCGAACCTGGCCTCGATCCTGACTTCGACCTGGAGCCCATGGGTGGCGATGAGTTCCACCCGCGGCAGTACCGGAACGGCACGCTGATAGGAGTCGAAGCGGACGAGGTCATCAGCTTCCGGCTGGACGGCGACCGGGCAACGGGATTCGAGTTGCGCGGCGTGGCAGAGCAGAAGGTCCTCGGTCGCGGAACCCGCGTCCGGCCCTGAAGCCGGCGTACGACTTCCCTCGGGCGAGGTTCTTGCCGCTCCCGCTCGAAATCCTCCAGCAAGGACCACACTGTGCACGTCCGTACGATCTCCTTGACGCTCGCCACGTTGCTCGGCGCGCTCCTCCTCGGCTGCTCCGGCGGCGGGGGTGACTCCAACGCGAATCGCTCTGACTCAGGCGCTGCCGCCACCGCGACCGCGACGCCCGCCCCGTGTACCACCGGCACCGCCGAGCTCACGCTTCCCGCCGGATTCTGCGCCACGATCTTCGCCGACAGCATCATGCAGGGCCGGCACGTCGCCGTCGCCTCCAACGGCGACGTCTACGTCACGATCGAGGGGACCAAACCCTCACCCGAGAAGCAGATGTCGGGCGGCGACAAGACCGCGCCCACCCCGGCGTCCTTCGTCGCAATGCGCGACACCAACCGCGACGGCCGCGCCGACGTCATCAAGCGCATCGGCTCACTCGGCAACACGGGCGTCGCGCTCGCCAACGGCTATCTCTACGTCGACGAGGGAGCGCAGATCGTGCGCTACCAGCGGAGCGACACCGCGCTCGCGCCCGAGGGGAAGCGCGAGATCATCGTGAGCGGTATCCCGATGGGCAGCGGCCATCGCGCGCGCAACATCGCCATCGGCGGCGACGGCGCCCTCTACCTCAACGTCGGCTCAAAATCCAACAGCTGCCAGAAGGAGGACCGCGGGAACGAGTCCCCGGGCTTCGACCCCTGCACCGAGCTCGAGACCCGCGCTGGCATCTGGAAATACGACGCGAACAAAACCAGCCAGGCGTTCTCGAAGAACGAGCGCTTCGCCACCGGCATCCGCAACGGGATGGGCATCGCGGTCGCGGGCGACGGCAAGGTCTACGCGACCCAGCACGGCCGCGACCAGCTCTGGCAGAACTGGCACTCGATCTTCCCCGACAGCGTGTACTCGGCAGAGAACCCGGCCGAGGAGCTGATGCAGGTCAACCAGGGCGACGACTTCGGCTGGCCGTACTGCTACTATGCCGTGGACCAGAAGAAGCGCGTCGACGCGCCGGAGTACGGCGGCGACGGCAAGAAGACCGATCGCTGCGCGTCCAAGAAGGGCCCTGCCGCCGTGTTCCCCGGACATTGGGCGCCGATGTCGCTGCTCTTCTACTCGGGCACGACGTTCCCCGAGCGCTATCGGAACGGCGCTTTCATCGCCTTCCACGGCTCCTGGAACCGCGCGCCCTTGCCGCAGGCCGGCTTCCGCGTGGTCTTCCAGCCGCTGGCGAATGGCGCATCCTCCGGCGCCTTCGAGACCTTCGCCGACGGCTTCGCGCAACAGACCGGAATGCAGCTTCAGCCGGGCACCGCGAAGCACCGCCCCACCGGCCTCGCGCAGGGCCCGGACGGCTCACTGTTCGTGACGGACGATCTGGGGGGGAGGATTTACAGGATCACGTACGGAGCGCCTGCTGCGCAGGCGCGTTAGTCGGTTCACGGTATTTCAGTAAACGGCCGGCCTCGGGACGCAGGAGCTTCCCGAGGCCGGCCGTTTACTGATGAGCTGAAGCACCGACGAACGCGCGCCGGAAGCACGCCTACCGCCCCGTCAGCATTCTCCTCCGCAGCGACGCCAGGCGCTTCCTCACCGAGCCGTCCAGCACCGTGTCGCCAACGTGCAC
>DATFOL010000087.1:0-4620 GCA_035265545.1 Gemmatimonadaceae bacterium
ACACAGCGTCGAGGCGAAGGGCAGTGAGGCGTAGCGCTCGAGATCGAGACCAGGCGTGAGCACCGAGCCGATCGGTCCAGGCACGGTCGAGCCGTAGCTGTGCCCCCCCGATCGCCGATAGATCGGGCAGGTGTTCATGCACGCGCCGCAGCGGATGCACTTGAGCGAGCCCCACAACTCCTCGCGCGCGAGCTGGCGCGTGCGACCGTTGTCCACGAGCACCACGTGCACCTCCTGGCCGGCGCGCGGGCCGTGTACGTGCGAGCTGTACACCGTGACCGCCTGCCCTGTCGCGCTGCGCGCCAGCAGCCGGAGAAACACGGCGAGGTCCTCGGCGCGCGGGATCACCTTCTCGATCCCCACCGACGCGATGTGCACGGGAGCGAGCGCCATCCCCAGGTCGGCGTTGCCCTCGTTCGTGCACACCACGAACCCGCCCGTCTCGGCCATCGCGAAGTTCATCCCGGTGAGGGTCGCGTCGGCGGCGAGGAAGCGCGCGCGCAGATGCTCGCGCGCCGCGCTGGCCAGCGCGGTGGGCTCGGACAGTCCCGCAGGAGTGCCAAGATGATCGTGAAAGGTGTCGCCGACTTCCTCCTTCTTCAGGTGGATCGCCGGCATGACGATGTGGCTCGGTCCCTCACCGCGAAGCTGCACGATCCGCTCGCCCAGGTCCGAGTCCACGACCTCGATCCCCTTGGACTCGAGGTAAGGGTTCAGCCCGCACTCCTCGGTGAGCATCGACTTGCTCTTGACGAGACGGGTCGCTCCCCGAGCGGACAAAATTCCGTGCACGATCTGGTTGTGCTCGTCGGCGTCGCGCGCCCAGTGCACGTGCATGCCGTTCCGCAGCGCGTTCGCCTCGAACTGCACGAGATACTCGTCGAGGTGCGTCAGCGCGTGCTCCTTGATCGCCGAGGCGTGCGCCCGAAGCGCTTCCCACTCGGGCACCGACGCGGCCGCGCGGTCGCGCTTGGTGCGCACGAACCAGAGCGACTCGTCGTGCCAGTCGGTGCGGGCCACGTCCGCGTTGAACGCTTCGGCAGCGGTGGCGTGGTCCACCGGCTCGGCGGCCGCGAGCACCGGCAGCTCGAAGCTGCGCTGAGTCATCGAGGGCGCGCCATGCCGGCCAGCACTTCGGCGACGTGGAACATCGGGAGACCGAGATGCTCTCGCCGCGCCAGACCGTCGAGGTGCATCAGACAGGACATGTCGGTGGAGACCACCGCGCTCGCGCCGTGCGTCGTGAAGTCCCGCAGCCGGTCGCGCCCCATCTTCACTGACACGGCCGGCTCGCCGACGGAAAAGGTCCCACCGAATCCGCAGCACTCGTCCGGCCGGGAAAGCTCGGCGAGCTCGAGCCCGCGCACGGCGGCGAGCACCGCGCGCACCTTGTCGAACGGGCGGATCTGGAGCTCGCTCGGCTTCGCGAGCCCGAGCCCGCGGAGCCCGTGACAGCCGATGTGCACGCCGACGCGACCGGCGTACGTCGCGCCCAGGCCCGCCAGCCAGTCCACCCCGACTTCGTCGTGCAGGAAGCTGCAGAACTCCGTGGTGCGCTCCGCGACGCGTGCGCCGGCCTCGTCCGCCCGGGCACCGTGCGCGACGACCTCACCGGCGTGCAGCCGAACGTGTACCGCGCAGCTCCCCGACAGGACGATGATCCTCTCGTAAGGCGCGTAGACGTCGACGAACCGCTCGATCGTCGAATGACCGTGGCGCGCGAAGCCGGCGTTCGCCGACGGCTGACCGCAGCACGCCGCGCCCTCGGGTACGTCCACCTGTACGCCAAGCCGTTCCAATACCGTCAGCGCCGCAATGGCGACGTGCGGATAGAACTGGTCGACGTAGCACGGGACGAAAAGCGCGGCCGTCATCGATCAGAAGTTGAAGTTGTCGATGTTCGACTTGTTGAACACGAACGGTGCGCCGAGCCGCACCTCGTCGCCGACCACTTCGAAGGTGCCGAGCTTTCCGGCATCGAGCTTCGTCGCCCCGGCCTTGAGCTCGCCCGTCGTCAGCGCTTCCGCCGTGCGCACCGCGAGCGCGCCGAGGTCCATCGTGTTCCACAGCACGATGCTCTCGATGACACCCGACTTGATGTACGGACGGCACATGTTGGGGAGCGACAACCCCGTCACCTTCACGTCCGTGCGTCCGGACTGCTTCACCGCCTCGGCGGCACCCGGCACCGCTGGAGCGGCGATCGCCATTACCAGCTTCACCCGCGGATGCACCTTGAGCACGGTCTGGGTCTCGGCGAACGCGCGATCGCGATCTCCCTCACTCGGTTGGATCGCCACGAGCTTCATCCCCGGATACTTCGCCAGCCGCTCGCGGATGTACTTGATCCACTCGTTCTGGTTCGCCGCGCTGAGGCTCGCCGTGATGATCGCGAACTCCCCCTGCCCGCCCATGATGCGTGCCGCTTCGTCGGTGAGCGTGTAACCGATCCCCTGCGGGGTGGCCTGGTTGACGAAGAAGTCCCGTGCGTCCTTCTCGGCGTCGGCGTCCCAGGTCACGACCTTGATCCCACGCCGCCGCGCCTTCCGCAGCACGGTGGAGATCGCCTCCTTGTTCTCCACGCTCACGGCGATCGCGTTCACGCCGCGGGTGATCCACGCTTCCACGACCTCGTTCTGCTTCGCCGGATCCAGGTCGGTGGGGCCGTCCCAGAGGAGCTGCACGCCGAGCGCGGAGGCGGCGGAGTCGGCGCCCTTGCGGGCGCTGATGAAGTACGGGTCGCCTTTCGCCTTCGGCATCAGCGCGACGACGGGCTTGGCGCCGCGCGCAACCGCCGCGCCGCCCGACGTCCCAGCCGAGTCGGAATACCCGCCCGACACGCCGCTCGACCCGCCCGCCACGCCGTTGCGGATCGAGTTCACCAGCATCCAGTTGCTCGCCGCGACGATCAACGCGCCCGCGAGTATGACGGCGCTCAGGACAGCCACCTGTGAGTTCCGCACTTCGTCTTGCTCCGTGACGATGGTTGAGTGAGTCGTCGTCGTCCTCGGCCGCGTTTTCCTCTGTCGCGACAGCAGGTCCACCATGATCGTCGCCACCAGCAGCACGCCGGTGAGGATCCCCGACAGTTCGGCCGGCTGCCCCGCGAGCCGCAGCCCGTTCTGAAGCAGCACGATGCTGAGCAGACCGAGCACGGTACCGAGGATCGTCCCGCGTCCGCCGAAGATCGACGCACCGCCGAGCACCACCGCGGTGATCGCCATCAGCTCGTAGCCCGTGCCCGCATCGGACTTGGCCTGGCCGAGATGCGCCACGTAGATCACGGCGGCAAGGCTCGCCGCGAACCCGGAGAGGATGTAGACCGTCGCGAGCCGGCGCGAGACTGGAATTCCCGCGTAGCGCGCCCCCTCCGCGGAGTGACCGACCGCATAAAGCGCTCGACCGAAGCTGGTGCGGTGGAGCCACCATGCCATCGCGAGCGCCGCAGCCACGAAGATGAACAACTGCGTCGGCACGGTCCCCGCCACGTACCCCTGACCGAGATGCAGGAACGAGGCGGGAAATCCCGAGTAGTGCTGGATCCCCCCGGTCACGCCCTCGGCGATGCCGCGAAACAGCGACAGCGTGCCGAGCGTGACGATGAGCGGGGGGAACTTGAGTCGCGTGATCAAAGCCGCGTTCAGTGCGCCACCTGCCACGCCGAGCAGCAGGGTCAGCGCGATCGCCAGTGGCATCGGCAGGCCGACGCCGCGCGACAGCCATCCCAGCATGATCGCCGCGAGTCCCATCATCGACCCGACCGAGAGGTCGATCCCGCCCGTGACGATGATCGGCGTCAGCGCCAACGCGAGCAGTCCGATCTCGACGCCGAGGCGAGTGATCTCGAACGCGTTCCCCGCCGTCGCGAAGTTGTGCCCGGCCATCCCGAACACGAGGCACTCGACGACGATGACGACGAGCAGCACCCACTCGTTGTTGGGAAACAGCCGCTCGGCGAGCGGCGCGCGCGCCGCGCCCTCAGCGGGCGACGGCGGCGCGGCGACCGAAGAGACTGCCATGTCGTTCGAATCGAGCGAGTGCCGCGTCAGCCACCAGCGCGGCGAGGATGATGAGCCCCTGGATGGCCTTCGCCCAAAACGGGCTGATGCCGACGTACGTCATCGCCGTGCCGATCGTGCCGAGCAGCAGCACGCCGATCAACGTGCCGAGCACCGTGCCGCGTCCACCGGTGATCGCCGTGCCGCCGACGACGACGGCCGCCACCGCGGTGAGCTCGAGACCCAATCCGGCGTTGCTCGGAACGGCGTTGAAGCGCACCGCATTGAGCACGGCCGCAAGGCCGACGAGCGCGCCCGTCACGGTGAAGACGCCGAACACGACGCGCGTCGGCTCGATCCCCGCCAGCCGCGCTGCCTCCTCGTCCGAGCCCACCGCGTACAGGCTGCGACCGACCTGCAGGTTCCGCAGCGCCCACGCGCACAGCACGAGCACGAGCACCGCGATCGCCACGATGAGCGTCTGGGCCACGCCTGCGCCGACGCCGAACCACTGGAAATTGTCGGGCAGGTCCTGCACCCACGCGCCTTCCGTCGCCCAGCGCAGCGCGTCGCGCCACGCCACCAGCATCGCGAGCGTCACGATGATCGACGGCAGCCCGAG
>DATFOL010000088.1:0-3876 GCA_035265545.1 Gemmatimonadaceae bacterium
TCGACCACCATCGTGCAGAGATCGGGCACCTTGTTGAGCGCGTCGCCGCCGTGGATGCGCCCGAGGTTGACCGACGGGCGGTCGAACATCTCGGAGGACTCGCGCGAGAACGGCAGGGACTCGATTCGCCGGAACACGTCGATCGCCTTCAGGACCGCGTTGTCGCCCAGCCACGGCGTCGAGCCGTGCGCCGAGCGTCCGTGCACGTTGAGCCGGAACGCGAGCACGCCCTTGGCCTCGACTCCGACGTGCAGGTCGGTCGGCTCCCCCGTGATCGCGAAGTCGGCCGGAAAGCCGCCGCGCACGATCTCGTCGATCGAGCGCGTGTCGATGTCTTCGGACTCCTCGTCGGGGACGCAGACGAAGCGCACGCGGACGGCGTCCTGGTCGCACAGATCGCGCAGCGCGCACATCATCGCCGCGAGTCCGCCCTTCATGTCATAGGCGCCACGGCCGTACAGGCGGTCGCCCTCGATCCGCGGCGAGAACTGCTCCAGGTGGCCCGGCACGACGTCGAGGTGACCGTGGAAGATCAGCGTCGGCCCGGTGGACGGGCCGATATCCGCGGTCAGCACGGGCAGCTCGCCGTGGACCGTGCCGTGAACGTCGATCTCGCGCGCCTCCAGCCAGCCCTTGATGAAGCCGGCGCAGGCGCGGATACCGTCGGGCGCTGAGGTGTCGTAGGTGATCAGCCGCTCGGCAAGCGCGCGCTCGTCCACCGGGGGGAGGGTATCCACCCCCGTGGACGGGGACCGTAGGGACAGGCCCTAGCAGCAGCGCGCGCGCGGGTTCTCGGCGCGCATGTCCTGGCGGCGGCGCTCGTAGTCGCGGCGCGACATCACCGGCTGGTCCGGGTGGTCGCGCCGCATGTGCTCCACGTACCGGTCGTAGCCGGACTCGCCGGACACCTCGCGCAGGTACCAGCGCACCCCGGCCACGACCTCTTTCGCGGTCACGTCTCACCGCCGGTCCGCGTGGCCTCGCGGTCGCCCGCGCGCGAGAAGCGACCGTCGCCGGTGCGCGCGGTGCCGCCGCCCGCTCCGGCCAGCAGCGCGCGCTCCTCGGCCGTCGGGAACAGCCCCGCGGGCGCGATGATCCGCGACGGGACGTACTCGGTCTCGGTGGTCGGCAGCGGCTCGCGCGCCCGGATCGCCTTCACCCACACCCGCGAGGCGTCGAGGATCACGACGATGATCAAGACCGCGAACAGCGCCGCGAGGATGCCGTCGACCGTGGAGTTGGTCACCACCGCATCCATGTCGCCCAGGTCCTGGGCGGGCGGGAGCACCTCGCCCTGGTCGCGCGCCTCCCGGAAGCTGTCGCGCTGGGCGAAGAAGCCGAGCTTCGGGTTGTCGGAGAACACCTTCTGGTAGCTCGCCGTCAGCGTGACCGCCGCGTCCCAGGCCAGGGGCACGGCCGTGATCCACGCCCACTTGATCCTGCCGGACTTGATCAGCAGCGTGGTGGCGAGCGTCAGCGCCACGGCGGCCAGCAGCTGGTTGGCGATGCCGAACAGCGGGAACAGCTGGTTGATCCCACCGAGCGGGTTGGTGACGCCGGTGTAGAGGAAGTAGCCCCACGCCCCGACGACGATCGCGCTGGTCGCCCACAATCCCGGCAGCCAGCTCACGCGCCCGATCGGCTTCCAGACGTTGCCGAGCGTGTCCTGCAGCATGAAGCGCCCGACGCGAGTGCCCGCGTCCACCGTGGTCAGGATGAACAGGGCCTCGAACATGATCGCGAAGTGGTACCAGAAGGCCTTCAGGCTCGCGGCGGTGGCGCCGGCGAAGATCTCCGACATGCCGATCGCGAGCGTCGGCGCCCCGCCGGTGCGGGCGACCAGCGTCTCCTCGTCGACCGCCGTGGCGGCCGACTGCAGCTCGCCCGGCGAGATCGCGAAGCCAAGGCCGTTGACCGCCTGGGAGGCCGACTGCACCGTGTCGCCGACGACGCCGGGGGGCGCGTTCATCGCGTAGTAGAGGCCCGGGTCGATGATCGAGGCGGCGGTGATCGCCATCACGGCGACGAACGACTCCATCAGCATCGCGCCGTAACCGATGAAGCGCACCTGCGTCTCCTTCTCGATCATCTTCGGCGTCGTGCCGGAGGCGATCAGGGAATGGAACCCCGACAGCGCGCCGCAGGCGATCGTGATGAACACGAACGGGAACAGGGCACCCGCGAACACCGGGCCCTCGCCGCTGGAGGCGAACTTCGTCACCGCCTCGTTCTGCATCAGCGGCAGCGTCACGACGATGCCGATGGCGAGCAGGAAGATCGTCCCGATCTTCATGAAGGTCGAGAGGTAGTCGCGCGGCGCAAGCAGCATCCAGACCGGCAGCACCGACGCGAAGAAGCCGTACCCGATGAGGCACAGCGTGAGCGTCTCGGGCGACAGCGTGAACGTGTCGGCGAGCGAGGAGTCCTGCACCCAGCCGCCGGCCACGATCGCCAGCATCAGCAGCGCCACGCCGATCGCCGTCGTCTCCATCACGCGTCCCGGCCGCAGCACGCGCAGGTAGAAGCCCATGAAGAACGCGATCGGGATCGTCATCGCGATCGAGAACGTGCCCCACGGCGACTGCGCCAGCGCGTTGACCACCACCAGCGCGAGCACGGCCAGCAGGATGATCATGATCGAGAACACGGCGATCAGCGCCGCGACGCCGCCGACCGGCCCGATCTCGTCGCGCGCCATCTGCCCGAGGCTCTTGCCGTCGCGGCGCATCGAGAAGAACAGCGTGACCATGTCCTGCACCGCGCCGGCGAAGATGACGCCGACGATGATCCAGATCGTCCCCGGCAGGTAGCCCATCTGCGCGGCGAGCACGGGACCCACGAGTGGCCCGGCGCCGGCGATCGCGGCGAAGTGGTGGCCGTACAGGACCCGCCGGTCCGTCGGCTGGTAGTCGATGTCGTTCTCCAGCCGCTCGGCCGGGGTCGCTCGCGTCTGGTCGACTCCGAGCACCCGGTTGGCGATGAAGCGCGCATAGAAGCGGTAGGCGATGGCATAGGAGCCCAGCGCGGCCGCGATCAGCCAGACGGCCGAGATCTGCTCCCCGCGCACGAGGGCGATCACGCCCCATGCGACGGCACCGACCAGGGCCACCGCCGTCCAGATGACCACCGTGCGCGTACGCGACTTGGTTCTCACGACCTTCCTCCCCCTGTCAGCCCCCCGCCCGGCCGAGCACGGCGCGCAAGCCGAAGTCGGGCGGCAGATCCGAGCGGAAACGGCGCACCCCGAAGCTGCGCCGGTAGTCGACGGTCACATCGCGGCGGGCCAGGTGCGGCACCGCCATCCGGTGGGCGAAGACCCGGTCACCGCCGTCACTCGTCAGCGGCCGGTACGTCGCCCTGCGCTCCACCGTCGACCGCGGAGCGCGGCGCAGCGAGACCTCCCCGGCGCACGCGCAGCAGATCGCGACCCGGTGCCAGTCGAACACCAGGACCTCGTCTTCTCGCAGCTCGCTGCGCGCTTGCGGCGTCAGATGGATCATGTCCGCTCCGCCGTCCGGGTTTTCCATCCCCGCCGCCGCGCGGCCTGAAACGCGCGACGAGTGTCAGCGGCTCTCGACGAGCTTCGAGAACGCCTCGTAGCGGCGCCGGTCGCGCTCCGCCTGGCGCAGTTCCTCGGAGTCCTCCTCGGCGCGCTCGGCGCGCTGCTCGGCCTCGTGCAGGCGGTCGCGGATCGTGCCCGCGTCGAGCTCGTCGATCGGGAACACCTCGTCGACCAGCACGAGCGCGTGCGTGCCCGACATCTGCAGGAAGCCCTCGCCCTGCGCGAAGCGCAGCACCTCGGACTCCGAGCGGTGCAGGCGCAGCTCGGTCGGGTCGAGCATCGTCAGCAGCGGCTGGTGGTTGGCCAGCACGCCG
>DATFOL010000089.1:0-22155 GCA_035265545.1 Gemmatimonadaceae bacterium
GGGTTCAGCATCGGCCTCAACGGCCACGACCGCACCCCCCGTCGCCACCGCGGCCTCGCCGCAACTGCGGCGCGCCTTCGAAGGCGCTGACCTCTCCCCCAAGCCCCCCGTCCAGCCGCTCTCGCCGAGCGACGAGCGGAAGCGCTTCCTGCTGCCGCCCGGCTACCGGATGACGCCCATACTCTCCGAGCCCGCCATCCAGCAGCCGGCGACGATCTCGTTCGACGGCAACGGGCGGATGTTCGTCCTCGAGCTGCGCACCTACATGCTCGACGCCGACGCGCGCGATCAGCTCGCCCCCGTGAGCCGCATCTCCCGCTGGGAGGATCGCGACGACGACGGGGTCTATGAGACCCAGAGCGTCTTCGTCGACAGCCTCGTGTTCCCGCGCTTCGCCACGCCGTATGGGAAGGACGCGATCCTGTCGATGGAGTCGAACTCCAACGACGTCTTCAAGTACACCGACACCGACGGCGACGGGCGCGCGGACAGGAAGGAGCTGTTCACCACCAACTACGGCCGGCTCGCCAACGTCGAGCACCTGCAGTCGTCGATGTTCTGGGCGATGGACAACTGGCTCTACAGCACCGTCAACGCGTTTCGCGTGCGCGAGACGCCGCGCGGCGTGGTGCGTGAGCCGACTGGATTCAACGACGCGGCGTGGGGCGCGTCGCAGGACGACGACGGTACACAGTGGTTCCAGAACGGCTGGCTCGGCGTGCCGGGCTACTTCCAGTTCCCGATCGTCTACGGGACGTTCTCCGACTCCAACCGCTGGGACCCCGACTTCGACGAGATCTGGGGCGCGCCGATCGGTCTCGCCGACATGCAGGGCGGCATGCCCGTCGTGCGGAAGCCCGACGGCTCGCTCGCCCGAGGCACCGCTGGCTCGGGCTCCAACGTCTACCGCGGACATCGTCTGCCACGCGAGCTCGAGGGCGACTACTTCTACGGCGAAGTCGTCGGCCGCGTCGTGCGCCGCATCCGCCCCGAGAAGCGCGAAGGCCTCACGCATCTCCGCAACGTCTACAATGCGGAGAAGTCGGAGTTCATCCGCTCGACGGACCCACTCTTCCGCCCGGTCGAGATCAAGAGCGCGCCCGACGGCTCGATGTACGTCGTGGACATGTACCACGGCATCATCCAGGAGAGCCAGTGGACGCCGAAGGGCTCGTACGTGCGCGCGAAGATCGAGCAGTACCAGCTCGACAAGATCGTCGGCCTCGGCCGCATCTGGCGGCTGACCCACGACTCGGCGCCGCGCGACACACAGAAGCCGCGCATGCTCGACGAGACGCC
Organism: Gemmatimonadaceae bacterium; assembly: GCA_035265545.1. GTDB lineage: Bacteria > Gemmatimonadota > Gemmatimonadetes > Gemmatimonadales > Gemmatimonadaceae > AG11. The sequence goes on from DATFOL010000089.1 coordinate 1,300, forward strand.
GGCGCAGCTCGTCCATCATCTGAGCCATCCCAACGGCTGGTGGCGCGACATGGCGCAGCAGCTCCTCGTGCTGCGAAAGGACCGCTCGGTGGTCCCCGCGCTGCAGCGCATCGCGCGGCGCGACACGATGCTCGTCGCGCGCTTCCACGCGCTCTGGACGCTCGAGGGACTCGGCGCGCTCGACGCCGCACTCGTGCGCGAGGGGATGAAGGATCCGAGCCCGCGTATGCGCATCCAGGCGATTCGCGCCAGCGAGACGCTCTACAAGGGCGGCGACACGACGCTCGCCACCGACTGGCGCCGGCTCGCTCGCGACGCGTCGCCGGACGTCACCATCCAGGCGATGATGACGCTCAACACGCTCCGCGTGCCCGATGCGGCGGCGGTGATACGCGCGACGACGGCGGAGAACAAGGCGCGCGGCGTACAGCTCGTCGGCACCCAGATCCTGAATCGGCCGTCGAGCGCGCCCGGCGGGCGCAACTTCTCGGCCGAGCAGCGCGCGGCGATGGAGCGCGGCGGCGCGGTGTTCCGCGAGGCGTGCGCCTCGTGCCACGGCCCCGACGGGCTGGGCGCTCCCGCCCCTGGCGGCGGCACGATCGCTCCCGCGCTCGCTGGCTCGCCGCGAGTGACCGGTCATCCCCAGTACGTGACGAAGGTGCTGCTGCACGGCCTCACCGGGCCCATCGACGGCAAGACCTACGCCGGCCAGATCATGGTGTCGCAGGGTCAGCAGCCCGACGAGTGGATCGCCGCGGTCGCGTCGTACGTGCGCAACGCGTTCACCAACCAGGCGTCGTTCGTCACGCCGCAGCAGGTAGCGGCCGTGCGCGCGGCGAACCGCGCGCGCACCGCGGCGTGGACCTACCCGGAGCTCGCCGCGTCGGTGCCGATGCTGATGCAGCAGCAGTCATCGTGGAAGGCGACGGCGAGCCACGAGTCGGATCGCGCCGTGCGTGCGTTCGGCACCGCCGGCTGGTCCACCATGGTGCCACAGGCGCCGGGGATGTGGTTCCAGTTCGAGCTGCCGGAGCCAACGACGCTCATCGAGATGCGCTTCCTCTCCGCGCCGCCGGGCGGTCCGCCCGGTGGACCGCCGCGCCCCGCGTCATACGCGCGCGGCTACAAAGTGCAGGTCTCGATGGACGGCGCCACGTGGAGCGAACCGGTGGCCGAAGGGCAGGGGACCGGACCCGTGAACGCGATCGTGTTCACGCCGGTGCGAACACGGTTCGTCCGCATCACCCAGACGGCGACGACGGAGAACGCACCGCCCTGGGGCATCCAGCAGTTGCAACTGTACGAGATTCGCCCGGCGCGGCCGTGATCAGCGCGGCCGCGCGCGTGCGCTAATCCGCGACCCGCCGCTCCTCGCCGCTCCGCCGCTCCGGCTCGGTGCGCCGATCCTGGCGCGAGCGGCGCTCCGTCGGCGAGCCGCCCACATTGACGACGCGGCGCAGGATCAGCTCGAACGTCGAGCCGACACCGAGCTCGCTCCGCGCGCGCAGGTCGCCTCCCATCCCGCGCGCGAGATCCCGGCTGATCGCCAGACCCAGTCCCGTTCCCTCCACCTGCCGGGTGAAGTCCGACCGCACCTGAACGAACGGCTCGAACACCGCCTCGAGCTTGTCGATGGGGATGCCGACGCCGGTGTCCGAGATGCGCACTGTCACGGAATCGGCCACGTCCTCCGCGTCGCTCAGCGCGACGGTGATGCGTCCGCCCTGCTGCGTGAACTTCACCGCGTTCGACAGCACGTTCAGCAGCACCTGTCCGAGCTTGTCGCGGTCGGCCCACACGTGCACCGGCTCCGCGCCCAACTCGTCCTTGAGCGGCGTGTCGAGCGTCAGCGCCTTCGCCCCGACCTGCGACTCCACCATCGGCAGCACGTCGCTCAACACGTCGCGCACCTGCACGGGCTCGAGGTCGTACTCCACCCGACCCGCCTCGATGCGCGCGTAGTTCAGCACGTCGTTGATCAGGCCGAGGAGATGACGCTGCGCGCGATCGATGCGGGCAAGCGCTTCGCGCTGCGGGTCGCTCACCGCGCCGTGGATCCCCATCTGGATGAGCTGCAGGTGGCCGGCGATCGCGTTCAGCGGCGTGCGTAGCTCGTGGCTCATGTTCGCCAGGAACTGGCTCTTGGTGCGGCTCGCCATCTCGGCCTCGGCGCGCGCCACGCGCTCCGCTTCCACGAGCTGCGCGCGCTCGACAGCCTGCGCCGCCTGCCGTCCGAGCGAGAGGAAGAACTCCCGCTCCAGCACGGGGAATGTGCGCGGTTCGGTGAAGGTGAACGTGATTGCCCCCATCACGGAGTTCGCCACCAGCAGCGGCACCGTGGCGACGGCGTGCAGGTCGAGTGCCTCGACGTGCTGTGCGATCTCTGGAAAATCGGCCAGCAATGCTTCGCGCGACTCCACCCATTGCGGCTCGCCAGTGCGCAGGCACCGTGCAGCCGTGCCGGGCGCCGTGATCGGGAAGCGCTGGTACTCGGCGACCAGCTCGGCCGAGATGCCGGTCTGTCGGATGATCGTCACCTCGTCGATCGTGGGACCAAGGACGGCGAGCATGCCGGTCTTCGCTCTCGTGGCGTCCACGCCCTGGGCCACCACGACGGCGGCGACGTCGTCGAGGGTGCGCGTTCCCGCGAGCGCCGCCGTGAGCGCCTGCAGCCGCGTGGCGCGGTGGTGTGCGCGCTCCGCGTCGTCGCGCGCCTGCTCCGCCGCATGCTGGAGCTGCTCGGCGACGCGGCGCGCGCGCACCGACTCGGTGACCTCCGTGCCGATGTCGACGATGCCCGACACCGAACCGTCCGCCTCGACCAGTGGATGGTAGACGAAGTTGAAGAAGTAGTCCTCCGGCACTCCGTCGCGATTGCGGTCGAGCGGCACGCGGTAGTCGGTGGCCAGGAAGGGCTCTCCCGTGTCGAGCACCTGCTGCAGCGCCGCATAGAGCGCCTCGCGTGCCTCGGGAATCACCTCGTCGATGCGTCGTCCGACCGGCGAGCGGCGGCCCGGGACCATCTCGACGAAGCGCGGGTTCGCCAGCTCATAGACCAGGTCGCGTGCGACTCGCCCGCGCAGCACCGCCACCGCGACCGGCGCCTGGCGCAGGATGTCCGCCAGCCGCGTTCGCTCGATCTCGAGCGCGCGGATCAACCGCTCGCGCTCGAGCTCTCCCTCCTTGTCGGCGGTGACGTCGGTGAAGAGGATCGCGACGTGATGGTCGTCGGGTCGGCCGATACGGAAGGCGTAGACGTCGTAGTGACGCTGTAGCGCCTTGGCAACGTTCTGAAATCGCACCGGCTCGCCAGTGGCCGCGACGCGGCCGAACGTCTCGAACCAGTGCGATTCGTTCGCCGGCACGAGCTCGTGGATGCTCCGTCCCACGGCGTTCACGAGCCCAGTCTGTCGCACGAATGCGGGGTTCGTCTCCAGGAAGCGGTAGTCGGACGCCGCGCCGCTCTCGTCGAACAGCACCTCGATGATGCAAAACCCCTCGTCGAGCGACTCGAAGAGCGTGCGGTAGCGTGTCTCGCTCTCGCGCAGCGCCCGCTCGGCGCGCACGCGCTCCGTGACGTCGCATGAGAACAGCGCGACGCCGCCCTCTTCGGTGGGGTACGCGTCGATCTCGAGGTGCAGGTCGTGCTCGTCGCCGAGGTGGTGGGTGAAGTGCGCATCCACGCGATCCTGCTGCACGCGCCGGAGCTGCCGTTCCAGCGCGGATCCAGCGGCCGCGGGCAACGCGTCCCAATAGCTGCGTCCGATGAGCAGATCGCGTCGCTGGCCGAGCGTGCGCTCGGCCGCCGCGTTCACGGTCTGGATGCTGAAGTCGCGATCCATCACGACGTGCGCGTCGGTGATGCGCTCGAGGAGCCGCGCGGCGCGATGTGCCGCCTCCTCGGTGAGGTCGGCGTAGCGCTGGCGCTGCCGCAGCGCCTCGGCCTCCTGCTCTTTGTACAGCCGCACGAACGCAGCGACCTTCTGCCGCAGCACCTCGGGCTCGAGCGGCTTGAACAGATAGTCGACGGCGCCGGATTCGTAGCCGGCGTGGACCTGGCGTCGATCGCGGTCGAGCGCGGTGATGAAGATGATCGGCGTGAGGCGCGGGGGCGCCATCGCCTTGATCCGCCGCGCGACCTCGTAGCCGTTCATGCCGGGCATCTGCACGTCGAGGAGGATGACGGCGAAGTCCTCCTCCAGAACGTGCTTGAGGGCCTCGGCGGCATTGTTGGCGCGAACGAGGCGGACGCCGAGGGGCTCGAGCGTGGCCTCGAAGGCGAGGAGGTTCTCGGGCCGGTCGTCCACCAGGAGCACGCTGGGGAGCTGAACGTGCTGCTGCTGCGGACGTTCAGCGGGCGTGGACAGTGACACGAGGGAGGCGGGACGGCGGTACAGCGTTTTCGAGACGCAGATGTCGATCTCTACGGTACCCGCTGGGGCAGGGGAGGGGGAGGGGCACCGCGGAGGCGCGGCTCTCGCTCGTTGCGCCCGGCCTGGTCCGTACGGCATCGAGGCGCTGTGAAGCGCAACAGAATGTCGCGGGTGCGCGGAGAACCATGGGGACGCGGAACGGCGCGGAGGAACCGCGAGCACGCGGAGCACTACTCCGGTGGGGCTCCATGAAGCGGCGCACCGCTCCTCTCCAGCCACACCCCCAAAAGCACTGCATTGGGGTCGGCATCGAAGCGTTCATGGCGCTGCGGTCTCGCTGGGTCCTCTCCGCGGCTCCGCGCCTCCGCGTGCAATGCTGTTGCAGTTCAGCAGTTCCGCCGTTCCCGCGCACCCTGTAGTTCTCCGCGCCCTCCGCGCCAATCAGTTGTAGTTCAGCAGTTCAGTGCGTGAACTGCAGATCGCGTCAGTACTTCAATCGCTCGAGAAACGTGATCGTCTTCGGCACACCGACGAGCGGCGTGGGCGTCTCGTCCTCGATGTAGTAGTACTCGAAGCCGTCCTCCTCGGCGGCCTTCAGCAGTGCGGCCCATGGCACCTGCCCCTCACCGGGCGCGGCCTGCTGCTCCTCTGGCAGCGCGCCGGTCAGCGAGCCACGCGGCAGACCGGGCTTGAGGTCCTTGATGTGCATCAGCTTGAAGCGGCCGGGATACTTCTTGATCAACGCCACCGGATCCACACCGGGGAGCCACGTCCACAGCACGTCCATCTCGAACTTCACGAGCTCCGGATCCGTCTCACGAATGATGAGATCGAGCAGCGTGCCGTCCCCGAACGGCTGTGGCTCGTACCCGTGGTTGTGGTAGACGAACGTCAGCCCAGCGTCCTTCATCTTCCGTCCGAACACGTTGAAGTCGGTGATCGCCTTCCGCGCGTCGGCTTCCGTGAACGTGCCCTGGTGCGGATACCACGCGATGCCGGCGTACCTCGCGCCGAGTGCCTTCGCCTGCGCGACGATCGCGTCGGATGAATCGCGGAACTTCTCGTACGACGCGAGCATCGAGGTGGTGCGCAGGCCCTTCGACTTCAGCACCTCGAGGTAGCGTTCCATCGGCATGCCGTAGGTGCTCCCGCCCTCCACATGGGTGAAGCCCAGGCGGCGCACGGTGTCGAGCATCGCCACGGGGTCCTGCTTGGCGAGTACGCGGAAGGTGTAGAGCTGCACGCCGAGCGGCGCCTTGAAGTCGCCCTGGAGGCGGATCTGGCGCGCGTTGGCACCAGTCGGGGCAGGAGCGGCTGCGGTGGACGACGTGCGCACGACCGGCGCGGACTGGCATGCGGTCGCCACGAAGAGCGCGACGATCGCGAGAGAGCGAGAGACTGACGGCATCTTCATGGCTCCAGAGTTGGTGACGGTAAAGGTGTAACTGCGCTGGCCGGCGCGTCACTGCCGATGGCGAGCCAGCCAGGCGCGCTGCGTGGCCTCGCGCCGCTCTGCCTCGCGCGTCGCTGCCGCGTCGATCTCGACGTTCGATGGATTGCCCCGCGCCACGTCACCGAGTCGCGGGATCTGGTGCAGTTCGGCCCCGTCGAGCGCGCGCAGCGCGAGCGCCACCAGCGAGTCGCGCCGCATGCGCATGCGGCGCCGGCCCAGCTCCGCGGAGGCGTGGCGTGGCGCGCCGAAGTAGCCTGGCCAGTCGGCGCGGAGGGCGAGGCGCACCATGTCGGGCATGCTGTCGCCGCGCACCGTCGGGGCGCTGCGGACCGCGCTCGGCACGAGGTCGGGCCGGAGCGCCAGAAGGGCGCTCGTCTCCTTCGCCCCGGCGTGGATCTCGAGGCCGTTCTCGCGCTCCTCGGCCGCCGTCGGCATCGGCGGCTCGGCCTCGAGCACGGGGAGGAGACCGGTGAGGTGCAGCATGCGCCCGCCGTACGTCGCCTCGAAGTAGTCACCGGCGTCGTCCAGTGCCCGGTTGTGACTCGGCGCACCGTGCCCGTGCACGGCGAAGACCCAGCGGAACCCCTGCGCTCCGAGCTCGTCGGCCAAGTCCATGAAGACAGCGCGGAGGGTCGAGGCGCGGACGGTGTAGGTGCCGGCTACGCTGAAGCGCCTCCCGATCTCGTTCGCCCCGCCCACGCCCAGCGGGATCGTCGGGAACACGAGCGCCGTCCACCCCGGACGCGCGGCGATGGCGGTCGCAAGGTCCGCCGCGAGGCGCTCATTCACGTAGCCGTCCGTGAAGGCTGGAAGGTATGGCCCGTGCTCCTCGAGGATGCCCCCGACGAGAACGACGGCAGTCCGCTCTCGGTCGAGCGCGCGCAGCGACGTCGTGGACATCTCGGCGACGCGGCGCACCTGGGCCGCGGTGGGACCGGCAAGAGCAGAGAGCAGCGCCGCAGTGCAGACCAGGATCGCTCGCATGGAAAGCCTCCGGACACGTGACCGCGCGGCGGATGCAGACCGCCGCGCAGTGGAACATTCTCAACTCATCGCGCTCCGAATCGCGTGCGCGACCTCCTTTCCCGTGATGTCGCTGTGCCCCTTGATGATCTCGGCCGCCTCGAGGTTGAAGAACTTCCCGGCCGAGAACTGATACGCCGCGCCGGCCGGAAGCAGCTTCCCCTCGCTCACCTCGTCGGCCGCCATGTGCTGCGCGCCGTTGCGGCCGATCCCACCGAACTTGTCGTTCTTGTCGCCGAGTGCGGCGGTGGTGTCGCCGTTGATGCGGGACGCCATCGGGTAGGCGACGCCGACGGCCTTATCCTTCACCGAGTGCGTCACGACGATCGGGCCCTTCACGCGCTGCTTGTCCACGACGGCGCGGAAGAAGCCGTTCTGCGTCTTCGAGAAGCCGTTGTGTGAGAACGCGGTCTGCAACAGGCTCATGCTCCGGATCCGATCCGTCGTCGAGCTCGCGGCCGCGGCGGTCACGACACGACCCCCGAAGCTGTGACCGACGAGGTGAATGCGCTGCACGTGTGCCGGTAGCGCGTCGATGAACGGCGCGACGCCGTTCGCGCCGACCTTGCCGGCGCGTGCCTTCATCTCGTAGTAGGTGCCGAAGTTCAGCACGTTCATCGCCGCCGCCTTGACCCCGGACAGGAATCCCTTGATGCTGAAGCCCGCAGCGCCACCCGTCGCCGGCTTCACCACGCCGACGCCCAGCGGGAGCGACGCGCTGCCGCCCTCCTCGGTGAGCGCCTCGTCGAGGTCGTCCTCGTCGATCGTCAACCGCTGCATGATCTCGGCGCCGTCGTCGGCGAAGAAGGTCTTCGAGGCATCCTCCCTGTCCGCCGCACCGGGGTCGAGCAGCGAGCGGACCTTCTCGACGAACGCGCGCTGCGCCGACTTCTTGTCCTGAAGGTCCGGGATGAGCGCCTCGAGCTCGCGCAGGGCGGCGCGCTGCGCGTCGGTGGTGAAGAAGCCCGCCATCTCGCGTAGCCGCGCGACGAGCATCGCATCGGACTCCTTGCTCGCCTTCGAGTGCAGCGCGGCCGCGCCGCCAGCCTCGTTCGCGGCGGTCGCCGCCACGAGCTCGTCGAACCGCTTCGACGGCCAGATCACGCCGACGATGGCGACCTTGCGATTCGCCGGCGCGCCGCCGACCGCCGAGAAGCTCGTGAAGATCCCCTTGTACAGCGACTCGGCGTCCTCGCGGTTGTTGTTCCAGCCATGCGACATGACGATCACGTCGGTCACGTCGTTCGGCAGCGTGACGGCGTTCTTCGGGTTGCCATTGATGTCGAACTCCGCCACGAAATACGGGATGCCCGCGATGTCGTTCATTGCGTGCCTCGAGGAATGGGTTGTCAGACGGACTGGATGGCGCGCATGAGATCCACGAGCCCAGCCCCCTGGAAGTACCGGTCGCGACGCAGATCGGTGCACGTCCCGACGAAGATCTCCTTGATGCGATCCGTGTTGCCGATGAACTCACCGCGCACCGACAGGAACGCGGCGATGGCGCCGCTCACGTGCGGCGCCGCCATGCTCGTGCCGCTCGTCTCCACGTAGTCGCACGGTCGCTCCCCCGCGACATCGGTCTGGAGCGCGCCCGCGGCGCACGAGATGATCTTCTCGCCCGGCGCGACGAGATCGGGCTTGATGCGCCCGTCGCCCGTCGGTCCCTTGGAGGAGAAGTACGACACGCCGTACACGTGCGGCGCGTCGCGATGCGTCGAGCCGACGGTGATCGCGAGGTCGGCGTTGCCGGGATCGTTGATCGTCAGCGCCATCCCCGCCGAGGTGCCACCCGTCGCCGACTTGAGCGTGCCGTACCCGGTGTTGCCCGCCGCGACGACGACGACGACTCCCGACTTCACGAGTCGGTCGACCTCGACGCACAGAGGGCTCTGCCCGCAGGCGAACCACTCCGGTTTGAAGTTGTAGCCGAGGCTCATGTTCACGCCGTGGATGACGAGATGCCGGCCGAAGCCGTTGGCCTCCTGCACGTGGTTGATCGCGGCGATGAGATTGCTGACGGAGCCCTTGCCGTTCTCGTCGAGCACCCGAAGGCTCACGATCTTGCACTTGGGGGCCATCCCCGAGATGGCGTCGATCTTCGTCTCGACGACCTCCACGTCTTCCGAGTCCGGCTTCAGCTGGCGCGAGAGGGCGATGGCCGGCTTGAGCTCGGGCTTGTCCGCCGACGTCCGGTACTCGCCGGCGATGATCCCGGCGACGTGGGTCCCGTGTCCGTTCTCGTCGGCGCATGCATCATCGCCGTCGACCGTGAAGTCCTTGTGGAGCGTGGAGTGAGGATCGACGTTGGCGTGCCGCACGAAGTGTGGATGATCGTGCTTGACACCCGAGTCCATCACGGCCCAGGTGATGCCCGCGCCCGAGGCGGAGAAGGCGTTGTGCGCTGCGTCGCACTTCACGGTCGCGATGGACTTGACGATCGTGGCCGAGACCTCGAAGTCGGGCCAGATGTGATAGATCGCTCGGAGGCTCGCCGCCTGGATCTGCTTCTTCAGCGCCTCGTTGTCCGTCGCGGCGCGGAGCTCCTTCTCCTTCGCGGTCGCGTCATCGATGTCGAGCTGCACCAGCGCGCGGATGGCCCGCGCCTCGAGCCGCGCGAAGAGATACTGGCTCGACGGCTGATCCTTCTGGAAATGAATGCGCTGGCCAGCGTCCCGAACGCCAGCGATCTCCTTGGCGCGCTCGAAGTTGTCGATCACCCACTGCCGGGCCGCGATGCGGCCGCCGCGATGGGTGAGGTTGAGGTCGATGATCACCTCGAACCGCTTCGGATGCACGCGCCAGATCGGCCCGTTCGGCAGCCGATCGCTCGCCGACTGCAGCCGACTGATGACCGACGCGTCCAGCCGCGCAAGGCTGTAGGGCAGCTTCGGTAGTGGCGGCTCGACCGTCTGATTCTTGACCGCGGCTTCCAGCTCGGCGTGACGACGCTCCTCACGCTCCTTCGTCGCTTCGCTCGCCCGTGCGACCCTCCCGGCCGACGTCTTCAGCGCGAGGTCCCCCGCGCGCTGCGCGAGCTTCACCGTCTCGGCACGCGCGGCCCTGGTGCCGCCGGGAAAGCCCTCCACATACTCGATCGCGGCGTTGTACTCGTCCAACGCGGTAGGTAAGAGTTCGGCCAGCTGATTGACGCGCGCGACCTCTTCCTGCATCTCGCGCAGGAGTGGGAGGGCGATGACCGTGCGATCGAGATCGACGGGATTGAACTGGGTGACGCGCGTGCGTTCTTCCGGCGGCAGCGCGGACTCGGACATGGGCTCGGTGGGAGAGGGCTGACTACGAGACAGTCGTACTCCGCCAATGTCCCATGGGCGGCGCGCCATTCACAAGTGCCTGTAGCGTGCTGAGCAAGACGCGGTCGCGCCGGTAGCGCCGACCCCACCCCAGACTGCATCCTACCCGGAACATGGATGCCCCTCACCGCGACGAAGCGCCGGGCCGGCTGCTGGAGCGAATGCGCATGCGCTTGCTGGATCTCAGCGCGCGCAATCCGCTGCTGAACTACACGCATCCACGGAGCACCTCGCTCCGCATCGTCGACGAGGTTCCGACGCTCGTCCTCGATGCCCTCATCGCGAACAAGGCGTTCCGGTTCGCACCCCTCCGCACGGCGGACGCGCCGGCGCCCGTCGTCGACCCTCCGCCGCGGGGGTTCGCGCGCCGTTCCAGGAACGGCGTCAACGCAGCGAGCGCCGCCAACACGGCGGTCGTGGACGCCGAGACGGGCGTCCTGACGGAAGCCGAACGCCGCCAGGCGGCGCGCACCGCGCGCGCGCAGCGCGAGGAGAAGCTCCGCGCGCTGGCCACCGAGCTCGGGATCGATCCATCATACGACCTGGCCGCCGCGCCCGCGTCGGAGGTGCCGCAGCGCAGCGACTCGAGGCTGCAGACGCTGCTCACTCCCGACGAGCTCGAGGCGCGCCTCCAGAAGATGCAGGCGAGCGCCGTCACGGCGATCCAGGAGAGCGGCGCCAACATGCTGCACCTGCTCTTCGGGTTCGTGGAGTGGTCGGACGTCGACAGCGGGAAGTCGCGCCTGGCGCCGCTCGTGCTGCTCCCTGTCAACCTGTCGCGGCTCACGCTCGACCCGTCCACGCACACCTATCCGTACACGGTCGCCGCGTCGGGTGAGGACTGGAGCACGAACGTCACGCTCCAGGAGATGTGCCGGAAGAGCTTCGGCTTCGTGCTGCCGGGCGTGGAAGCGGAGGAGGATCTCGAGCAGTACTTCGCCCGCGTCGAAGAGGTGCTGCGGGTCGCCGCCCCCAGGTGGACGCTGCGGCGGCAGCTCACCCTCGGCCTGGTGTCGTTCGGCAAGATCCTGATGTGGCGCGACCTCGATCCCGCCACCTGGCCGGAGCAGCACCCGTTGTTGACCGTCCCGCTCCTGCGTCAGGTGCTCGGCGACGACGATCCGGAGGGCGACGACGCACCGCATCACGAGACGGGCGCACCACGAACGTCGGAATACAACATCGATGCGCTGCCGGCGGAGATCCGGCGGGCGCCACCGATCGTCGTACCGGCCGACAGCTCGCAGCACAGTGTGCTGATCGACGTGGAGCGCGGCGAGAGCCTCGTCGTCCAGGGTCCGCCGGGCACCGGCAAGTCGCAGACGATCACCAACATGATCGCCGACGCGATCGCGGCGGGGAAGAAAGTCCTGTTCGTGGCGGAGAAGAAGGCCGCGCTCGACGTGGTCGCGCGCCGATTGAGCGACGCGGGCCTCGGTCCGTTCTGCCTGCCGTTGCACAGCCACACGAGCAACAAGCGCGAGTTCCTCGACGCGCTCAAGGCGCGCCTCGACCTGCGCATCGTCGACGATCCGACGATCGAGATGGCGATGATCGAGAGCCTGCTCGCTGAGGCGCGCAAGGATCTCACCGGTCACGTCGACCGGCTGCACCGGCCCTACGGATCGCTCGGCATCACGGCGTTCGACATTCTCTGGCGTGCGCGCCGGCTCGGCGGCGAGATGCCGGAAGGCGTGCTGGCAGCGCTGCGGGGCGCTACGATCTCCAACGCGAGGATGGTGACGCCGTCGGAGGCCGCGAAGCACCGCGCCACGCTGCAGGCGTTCGCGGCGGCGCACGCCGCGGTCGCGGCGGACATCCCGCCCGGCGAGACGCATCCCTGGCACGGGATGTCTCGTGCGGACCTCACCTTCGACGACGCCGAGTCACTCAGCGCACTGGCGCGTCGGGCGCGACAGGCGCTCGCGTCGGCGGAAGAGGCGCGTCAGGCGCTGGCGTCGGCGGTCGACAGCGTGACGTGGCCCGACTCGCCCGAAGGGCTCACGCCGTTGCTCGCGCGCGTGCGCCCGATCGTCGCGCCCGACGCACACGTGCCGAGCGCGCTGATCGAGGGAATCCACGGTCGCGCCGGCGAGTCCGCGACACGTGCGGCCCTTGCCGCCGTCGACGCCGCCCGTCAGGCCTGGGCCGAGATCGAAGGTCCATGGGCCGTGCCCGGGGCGCTGAGCCCGGACGAGGCCAAGGAGTTCGCGCTCCGCCTGAGCGACGCCACCAGGATGCTCGGCGATGCGGCGACGGTGAAGACGGTGAAGGAGGTCGTCGCGCTGCTGTCCGAGGTGATCGAACATCTGGCCACGGTCCAGGTGATGGCGACCACACTCGCGGCCAGGCTGGGAGTGACGCAGAGTCTGACGATCGGTCTCGCGCTCGCGCTGATCGACGTGGCGACGTCGGTGGCGCGTCTCCCCGAGGAAGCGATGCCGTTGCGCGGCTCGAGCCTGCAGGCGCCAGACGCCGGCGAGCGGCTGGCGGCGCTCTCGGCGCGCGCGACGGAGTTGGTGCAGACGCGTGCCGTGCTCGACAGCCGGTTCATTCCCGAGATGCGGCCCTCGGTCGCGGAGCTGCGCAAGATCGCGGGCGCGCTCGCCGCGGCGCCGCGCTTCATGCCGAGCGTGGTATCGGGGGACTATCGACGCGCGGTGGCGCAGTACCGCCGGATGAGCAGTGGGCTGCGCGCGAATCGCGTCACGATGCTGGCCGACATCGAGCTGCTGATCCGATACCATACTGCCCACGACGCCTTCGTCGCGGATCCGTCGCTGCGGGCGTTCTTCGGCCCGATGGTCAACCAGTTCGACAGCCCCTTTGCCGCGGCGATCGCCGTGTTCGAGTGGGCCCGTCGTGCGACGACGCTCTTTCGTGGTGGTGGCGAGACTGGACGCGCGCTGTCGGACGCGATCTGGATGGCCTGGACGCCGACGTGGCTCGAGGTGAGCGAGCTGGCGCTCACGAACGCCGAGGGGAGACACGCCGCGAGCACGCTCGGCGAGGACCTCACCGCGGCGAGCAAGTTCCACCCCGGCGACATCGTGCTCTGGGAGTCGCTCTCATTCGACACGGTGGAGGATCAGCTCCACCGCTGGCGCGACATCGCCCTCGGCGTCCTGCGCGTGGCCGCGAGCGCGCAGGCCGCGGACAACGTCTCCATCACGTCGCTGTCGAGGCGCCTGGAAGCGCTGCAACACGCGTGGGCGAGCGACGCCACGGTGGAGGAGAGCCATGCGGAAACGTTCCGCGCCCTGGGCATCGCCGTTCCCAACCATGGCGAGACGGAGCGCGAGGACACTCTGCGATTCATGCGCCGCGCGCTCGAGTACCTCGCGCAGTTCCACGAGCGCGGCCTCCCGCGCGCGCTCGTGGAGTGGCTGGCGAGCGGCGAGCCGAGGGCGCGGGTGAACGCGCTGCTGCAGCACGTCGCCAAGGTTTCGCGCGCCATCGAGAACGCGGAGGTGGCGGAGCTGGGGTTCGTGGTGGCGGCCGGCGTCGATGCCAGAACGTGGTACGGCGAGTGGCCGAAGGGCGCGGCGTTCGCGCTGCGGGTCGCGCGCTTCGAGCGCGCCATCGACGGTGCCGGCACACTCGCGCGCTACGCCTCGCGGCTGCGCGCGCGAGTGAGAGTCCTGACCGGTCCGATCCCGGTCGCGTGCGAGCTGCTCGAGTCGGGGATGGTCTCGTGCGAGCAGCTGCCGACGGTGTACGACTACCTTCTCGCGCGCACGCTCGCGGAGGCGGTGCTGCGCGAACGTCCGGAGCTCGACCGGTTCGCCGGCAGCGTCCACGAGACCCGACGCACCCAGTTCGCCGAGCTCGACGAGCGCTACATCGCGCTCACCCGGCAGGTCATCGCCCGGCGGGCGAACGCGACGGCGCGGGTGCGCGGCGTCGGCTACGGTCCCGTGGCGGAGCTCTCGGAGCAGAGCCTGATCGAGCACGAGATCGAGAAGAGCCGGCGGCACATCCCCATCAGGGAGATGTTCAGGCGCGCGGGCCGCGCGATCCAGGCGCTGAAGCCGTGCTTCATGATGGGACCCCAGGCCGTCGCGCAGTACCTGCCTCCTGGGCTGTTCCACTTCGACCTCATCGTGATGGACGAAGCGTCGCAGATGCGCCCGGAGGACGCGCTCGGCGCCATCGCGCGCGGAGCGCAGCTCGTGGTGGTTGGTGATCCGAAGCAGCTCGGACCGACGTCGTTCTTCGATACCATCTCGAGCGACGAGGATGAGATAGAAGAGATCGCGGCGGCTCTGGCCACTGCAGGGTCCTCGTCGGATGGGGCCTCGAATGAGGCGCCGCCCAGCGCCTCCGTCCTCGAGCGCTCGGAGAGCATTCTCCTGGCGGCCGCGCGGCGCTATCCGCTGCGGATGCTTCGCTGGCACTACCGGAGCCGATACCCGGAGTTGATCGCCTTCAGCAACCGCGAGTTCTACGAGAACGGGCTCGTGCTCTTCCCGCATCCGGGAACCGAGCGTGAAGGCGACGGGGTCAACCTCCGCGCGGTGGACGGCGCCGTGTACGCCTCCAGCCTGAACCAGCGAGAGGCCGAGGTGCTCGTCGACGCCGTGAGGAGGCACGCCGCCGAGAGTCCGGAGCGGACGTTGATGGTGGTGACGATGAACCAGCCGCAGCGCGAGCTCGTCGACACCCTCGTGCAGAACGCCGAGAAGGACGACCCCGCGCTCGCGGCGTTCCGTGAGCGTCATCAGGGAACGCTCGAGCCCTTCGCGGTGAAGAATCTCGAGAACGTTCAGGGCGACGAGCGCGATACCATCTTCGTCGGCGTCACCTACGGGCCGGACGAGAACGGGACGCTCGCTCAGAACTTCGGTCCGATCAACGCGGCGGGGGGCGAACGCCGGCTCAACGTGCTGTTCACCCGCGCCAAGTTCCGGCTCGACGTCTTCTGCTCGTTCGATCCTTCGATGCTTCGCGTCACCGAGAGCAGCCCGAGGGGGCTCCACGTGCTGCGCGACTATCTGCGATTCGCGCGGGAGAAGGAGCTCGGCGTCGGCCGTGTCACGACGCGGGATCCGCAATCGGACTTCGAGATCGAAGTCGCACGCGCGCTGCGTGCGCACGGCTACGACGTGCATCCGCAGGTCGGCGTCGCCGGCTACCATCTCGACCTGGCCGTCGTGGATGCGAACCGGCCAGGATGCTACGTGCTCGGCATCGAGTGCGACGGCGCGACGTATCACTCCGCCCGATCGGCCCGCGACCGCGACCGGCTGCGCCAGGAGGTGCTCCAGAACCTCGGCTGGCAGATCCACCGCATCTGGTCGACCGATTGGTTCCGCGACCCGCGAGGCGAGACGGCGAGGCTCGTGAGGAGAATCGAGGGGCTGAGGGAAACAAGTGACGGTGACAGTGACAGTGACTCAGTGACTCAGTGACTCAGTGACTCAGTGACTCAGTGACTCACTCGGTGACGATTCACTGAGTCACCAGCGGCGCGAAGCGCCGCAAAGGTCACTGAGTCACCGAGTCACGGCGCGCGCGCAGCGCCGCGCCCCGCAGCGCCGACCAGTACCGGCAGCGGATCGATCGCCTTGCCGCGCGACCAGCGCTTGACGTCCGCGCTTCGCGCGATCGCGAAGTGCAGGTGCGGTGCATTCGGCGACGCATTCCCCGTCGAGCCGACGTAGCCGATGATCTGCCCGCGCGCGAGGCGCGTGCTGTCGGTGAGCCCGGGCGCGTACCGGTCGAGATGGGCGTACATCAACACGAAGCGCTCCGACGAATCCGCAGCGTAGACCATCAGGCCGCCATTCGCGCTGGTGAACAGCTTGAGCACGCGCCCTGCCGTCGCCGAGCGGATAGGCGTGCCGCGCGGCGCCATGATGTCGAGCGCCTGGTGCTGCCGCGTACCGCCGCCGCGCCGCTCGTCGAAGTTGCTGCGCAGCGTCGTCGGATCGATGCCGTCGAGCGGCATCGCGATCTCGCGTGTAAGCAGCGCCACATCGTCCGGCGTCACGACCTCGGTGCCGCTCGGCTCTGGCGACTCGGGCATGTCGGCGAGCGAATCCGCCGGGACGACGGCCGCGCGATACACCGAGTCGGCGGCTGCGACAGAGTCCGCCGCGTGCCTGGCGGCCAGCGTCGCTGCCGCACCCGCGCGCATTCCGTAGCCACGCGCCGTCACCACCGCGGCGAGCGCGATGGTGGCGACGAGCGCGCACTGCACGTAGCTGATGATCTCGATTCGTCCGACATCGCGCGCATCGGGCTCGGCGCGCTTGCGGCGCCAGCGAATGAGCGTCGTCATCGGCCAGATCTCGAGCGCGAAGACGATCAGGAAGAGCGCCATCTTCACCAGGAAGGCGTTGCTCTCCATGTAGTACGACGTGCTCTTCTCGGTGCCGCCGATCAGCCGCCACAGGCCACTCGCGAGCCACATGATGGCGGCGACGCCCCACCATGCGTCGCCGACGAGCGCGCGGCGGATGGCCCGCGGATCCTCGGGGTTGCGCAGCGAGTCGGACAACGCGCGTGCACGCGCCCATACCCCCGCCAGTCCGACGGCGAGGGCGAGGAGGTGCAGCCAGGCGAGGAGGATGCGAGTGGTGATGGGTGTGGCGGTGAGGGGGTGGGACATCGAGCGAGCCGGTCGGGTGAGCGCAATGCTCGACCCGTGCCGCGCCCGCTCTTATGCCACCTCCCACCGCCGCCAGCGCCTCAGGGCGTAGTGATCGTCCAGCGCAGCGCTCGACCGGCGCTGTGGGCGTATCCGGCGACATACCGTCCGCTGCGGCTGAACGCCCAGGCCCGTGCGTCCCTGGTGCCCTTCGGCGGGGCGAGCTTGAGCACGTTCGTCCCGCGCCAGAGGAACGACTCTATGCGCTGCTCGTCGAAGAAGCCGGCGATCCCTCCCGCGTCGCTCACACCGAGACCATGTCCCCCGATCGTCGCGAGGATTTGGGTGGCGACGATCCCGCCGGTGGCGGCGTCCACGGTCCACCGGACAGCTCGGGAGGCCAGCGCACTGGAGCGAGTGCTTCCAGCGACGTAGACGAGGCCATTGATGACTTCGCTGATGTCGTTGACATAGGTGGTCACGTCGCTCCCGTCAGGCGGCAGCTCGATCGTCGCACCCGAGGCGAGCCGCAGGTACGCGCGGCCGTCGGCTGACTCGCTGTATGCTCCCGCGACGGCGAATTGGAATATGGCGAGGCCGCCGTTGTTGATGCCACGGCCTTCACCCCGCCCGAATCCAGCCGGGGTCGCGATCGGGATGCGCGTCCCGTCGGCCAGCCACATGGCGGCGTCGGGACCGACCGATCCGACGACGTCGCCCGCGTCGTTGACGCCCTTGGCGATGCCGGACGTTTCGCCCGCCTCGAGTGGGAGGACCGTGGCCTGCGTCGGGTCGGCGAGGCTCCATCGTACCGGCTTGCCGCTGTTGGCGTAGCCGACCACGTACGTCGGGCTGCCGTTGCTGATCCCCAACGCCCAGCCGGATCCGCCGCCGAGTGTGACAGGGGTGCCGGCCACGAGGGCGAACGGGTAGCTGGACGAGCCAGAGAAATAGAAGCCGACGACGACGCCCACGTCGTTGACGCCGCGCGCCTCGCTCGAGGTGCCGGGCAGCACAGCGCCGACGTCGAGCACGGTGTACGCCGCCGCCGACGGCCCGCCCTTCGCGAGGGCCGCATCAGTCGGGACTGCCGCGCTGGGGACGTCGCCGGCGCAGGCTGCGGCGAGGGCGACGAGCGCGACACTCGCCGAGGTGGTGGAGAGACGCTTCATGATCTGCTCCTTGGAGAGCGATGAGGTGGAGCGAGGGGGCCGGACCTCTACATGTGCGACAGCCGCGGAAATGCGGACACGCGGAGCGATCGCGCAGCGTCAGTCGCGGAGCGCGGGGTTGTTCTCTCGCTCGACGTCGGGGAGCGGCAGGCACCGCTGCGCGCCGTAGGAGCCACCGCCCGGATAGGGCGCGCCGACCGGTGGCGTCAGTGCGACACCGAAGCGGATGATGTCGCCGAGGTGCTGCCCCTCGAGGAACAGCTCGCGCCGGCGCTGGTCGATCAGCGCGGCGCGCAGCGTCGCGACATCGGACGTCGCCAGGGGCAGCTGATTTCCGCGCGCACGAAACACGTCGATGATCGACCGTGCATTCTGTAGCGATTCCGGCGTGCCGGTCGCGAGGTCGGCTTCCGCGACGATGAGCCGCGCTTCGGCGCCGCCGGCGATCCGGATGGGCGAGGCAGCAGTCGGATACTTCTCTTCGTAGAAGATCGGCACGCGAAGCGGTCCGGTGCGACGCGTGTCGGTGACGGGCACACGCGGATCCCCGAGCGAGCGATAGAGGATCCCGACGGTGACGATGTCCTCCGCGCGTTCCTCTTCCCACGCCCGGTTCTGGCGTCGCAGCGCGTTGGCGGACGCCGTCATGAAGTGCGTGAAGACCGAGGGCACGCGCGTGGCGTCGCCGCGTGCGCTCGTGAGATCGCCGCGGTCGAGACTCGCGCGCGCGCGCCCCACGAGCGCGAGATTGAGCACGGCGCTCGCGGCCGTCTCCTCCGCCAGCGCGATCGCAGTAGTGAAGTGCGATTCGGCGACGCGGAATGCGCTGTCGCGGGTGATCTCTCGACCGTACACCAGGGCGCCGTTTGCGTCTGGCGACGAGAGCACGGTCGAGCAGAAGCCCTCGCCGAGGAGCAGCGTGGCGTAGCCGGCGTAGGCATGCATCGTGGCGACGAGCATGCGACGCTGCGCGACCTCGGCGTCGGTCCACGCCTCGAGCAGCAGGATGACGCGCTCCGCCGAGACGCGCGCGGTTTGAAGTGGTGTGTACACGCCGAGCTGGTCGCACCGCGCCACCGCGTAGCGTCGATCCTTCGACGTATGGATCCGCTGGTCGAACGGCTTCCGCTCGGCGATCGAGCGCGACTCCTCGAGCTCGTCGCCGATCAGCCCTCCCAGCACCACGTACGCGCCGAAGGCACACTCGAAGTCGGCGATGGCGCCGTTGACGAGCAGCTGCGCGTTGGCCGGCGAGCTCTCCAGCGGCAACGCGGGCACGCGGTCCACCGGCTCCACGGCGAGCACGCGGTCGAGCGAGCCGCAGCCCGCGGACGCGACCAGCGCGAACATGATCGTGAGAGTGCGCATCGGCATCAGTAGCCGAGGCTCACGGCGACGACGACTCGCGAGAGCTGTGGTAGCATGCTCTGCTCGTAGTTGCCGTAGTTGCCGCCGCGCGTGCCGCCGAGGTAGGTGGCTTCCGGCTCGAGACCACCGTAGCGCGTCCAGGTGTGCAGCTCGCGGCCGGCGATCGAAACGCTGGCCCGGCTCGCGCGGAGCGTCGCCGCCCAGCGGTCCGGAAGTGTGTACGATGCCGACAGCTCACGCAGCTTGGCGAAGCTCGCGTCGACGATGGCGAAGTCCACGAGTGTGCCGCCGGCGGCGATCGATGCGATCCGCCGTGCGTCGAACTCTGTGGGGAAGAAGTTCTCTCGGCAGCGGCCGTTGCTGGTGCAACGGTTAAAGGTATTGAAGTCGAACTTGTGGTGGCCCGTCTTGAAGTCCACGAGCGCATGCAGCCGAAGTCTCTGGCCAAGCAGCGTCACCGTGCTCCCCGCGGCTCCCGACACCCGAGGGATGGTGCGGCCGAGATAGACGAGGGGCGCATCGTCCGCCGTGCCGTAGCTGCCGTCCGCGCCAGCGCAGGGCGTCGCGCCGCCCTGCCCGTCGTCGCACTTCACATTGGACACGACGCCCGTGGGGCCCATGTCGGCGCTCACCACGCGTCGCTCGAACCATGCGCCCACGGGGAAGCCGACGCGGTGCGCTCGATACTCGCCGGCCGAGAGTGACTGGAGCGCCGGATCGCCGAGCGTCACCACCGTGTTGTCGTTCGTGGCGAGGTTGAGAGAGAGATCCCATCCCCACCGCTCACCGCGCAGCGGCGTGGCACGCGCGAGCAGCTCGATGCCGGTGTTGTGGATCTCGCCCGCGTTGAGCAGCTGAACGCCGGGCACGCCACCGGACGGTGCGAGCTCGCGTGGGACGATCGCGTCCAGGGTGTGCTTGCGGTAGTACGTGAGCTCGAGCGAGAGACGGTCGCCGAGCGCGGCGGCGTCGAATCCGAGCTCGAGCTCCTGGCCGCGCTCGGGGCGCAGGTCGGGATTGCCGGCGCTGAGTGGCGTCACCGCTGGGGCGTCGCCCGGTCCCGTCACAGCGACGTAGGTGCGGAGCGCGTCGAACGCGGCGGGCTGCTTTCCCGCCTCGCCGTACGCCGCGCGCAGGCGCAGCGTGTTCAGCCAGCGCGCGCGGACGAATGGCTCTTCGCTCGCCACCCAGCTCACCGCCGCCTTGGGATAGTAGACGCGGTCGAAGTTCTCGCCGAAGGCGCTGTTGTCGTCGGCGCGCAGCGCAGCGGTGACGAAAAGTCGGTCGCGCCACGCGACGACCTGCTCGACGTACACGCCGAGCGTGACGTCCTCGACGAAGTCCTCCTCCGTGACGCGCGCGCCGGTGGTCGAGCTGATCGCGCTGAGCCCCTCCACGGGGAAGTCCGCGCCCGATGAGAGCACACGGCTCGTCCCGTTCCGGTAGTACTGCCCGCCGAACGAGGTGCTCGAGCGAAGCGCGCGGGGCAGAGTGCGCGTCACGGTGGCCGCGTAGTCGATCGTGTGGTACTGTCCGTCCCTGAGCGTGATCTCCTTGAAGC
>DATFOL010000090.1:0-13250 GCA_035265545.1 Gemmatimonadaceae bacterium
CGACCGTCGCGGGTGAACGCGGCGCCGTTGCGCCCCATGCGGGTGGGTGCGACGCAGTCGAACAGGTCGACGCCGCGGCGCACGCCTTCCACGAGATCCTCCGGGAATCCGACGCCCATGAGGTACCGCGGCCGGTCCTGTGGAAGCACCGTGTGCACCTCCTCGAGGATGCGGTACATGTCGGGCTTCGCTTCGCCCACGGAGAGCCCGCCGATGCCGTAGCCCACCCAGTCGGCCATGTCGCGGATCGCGCCCGCGGCCTCCCGGCGCAGCCCGGCGTGGATCCCGCCCTGCACGATCGGGAAGAGTGCCTGGCCCTGCCGACCCGGGATCGGATCGTCGCGCACGAGGGTCTCGAACTCGGCGCGGCAGCGCGCGAGCCAGCGGAGGCTGCGCTCGCTCGCGTCGCGCGCCGCGTCGGCGTCGCTCTGACCGGGGATGACGTGATCGAACTGCATGATCACGTCGGCGCCGAGATTGCGCTCGATGCGCATGACGCTCTCGGGGGTGAAGTGACGTCTCGAGCCGTCGATGTGGCTCTGGAACTCGACGCCGTCCTCGTTCACGGTACGCAGTGTGGCGAGCGAGAACACCTGGAAGCCGCCCGAGTCGGTGAGGATCGGGCCGTCCCACTGCATGAATTCGTGCAATCCACCGAGCTCGCGCACCAGCTCGTCGCCCGGGCGAAGGTGCAGGTGGTAGGCGTTGGCGAGGATCATCTGCGCGTGCATCGCGCGCAGGTCGTCGGGGTCGAGCGCCTTGACCGTGGCGAGCGTGCCCACGGCCATGAACGCCGGGGATTCGACGACACCGTGCGGTGTGGCGAAGCGGCCAGCGCGCGCGGCGCCGGTGGTCGTCTCCAGCTCGAAGTCGAAGCTCACGCGCTCGCCGTCATCCGTTCAGACGATCGCCATCGCGTCGCCGTACGAGTAGAAGCGATAGCGCTGAGCGATCGCTTCGTGGTACGCGCGCATCGTGAGGTCGTAGCCCGCGACCGCGGCGACGAGCATGATCAGCGTGGAGCGGGGCAGGTGGAAGTTCGTCACCACGGCGTCGACGGCGCGGAGCTGCGCCGGCGGTCGGATGAAGATGCGGGTCTCGCCGCTTCCCGCGCGCACGGCGCCGTCATCGTCGACGGCGCTCTCCAGGGTCCGGATCGTCGTCGTTCCCACGGCCCAGACGCGGCCACCGTCGGCGCGCGTGCGCGCGTGTACCTCGGCTGTCGGCTCGGGGATGGTGTAGCGCTCCTCGTGCATCACGTGCTGCGCCGGATCGTCGACCTCCACCGGCTTGAACGTTCCGGCGCCGACGTGCAGCACCACCTCGGCGCGGTTCACGCCGCGCTCGGCGAGCGCGGAGAGCAGCTCGGGAGTGAAGTGCAGTCCCGCTGTCGGCGCAGCGACGGAGCCTGCCTCGCGGGCGTACACCGTCTGGTAGCGCTCGACGTCGGCCGCCTCGTCCATGCGCGTGATGTACGGCGGCAGCGGGATGTGGCCATGCGCCTCGATCGCCCCTTCGGCAGTTCCACCTTCCACGCGCAACTGGACGATGCGGGTCCGGCGCTCGGTCACCGAGAGGATGTCCACGGTGAAGCCCGGGGCGATCTCCACGGCGCGCCCGGGCTTGAGCTTTCCGCCTGGAGAGACGAGCGCCTCGTACCGGTCTCCACCGAGCGGGGAGAGCAGAAAGATCTCCGCGCGCGCGCCGGACCCGAATCGGCGGCCGAGGAGTCGTGCCCGCACGACGCGCGAGCGGTTGACGACCAGCAGGTCGTGCGGCTCGAGCAGGTGCGCGAGGTCCGTGAAGTGGCGGTGCTCGATCGTGCCCGACGAGCGATGCACGACCATGAGCCGGCTCGCGTCGCGCCGCTCGAGCGGTGCTTGCGCGATGAGCTCTTCGGGGAGATCGAAGTCGTAATCGGAGGTGCGGAGGCCGAGCGGCATTGCGTAAGATAGCTGGCCAGTGCACGAGCGCTGTGAAGTTACGCGGTCACCCAGACGCACCGCCCTATCACCGGTGATACGCACATTTCATATTGACCGACCGCCAACCCGCCGGGTCGGGCGATGAGACAATGACGAGGGAAACGGATATGAATTCAATGTTGCGCGTCGGACGACTGACTGCGATGAGAATCGCAGCGACGTGTGCGCTGGCCGCGCCGGCGCTCGCCCAGAAGGACAAGATGACGCCGGTTCCGACACCGGCGCAGCCGAACGCGATCGAGCTCGGAACGCCGCCGCTTCCCGGCGCTACGGCGAAAGAGTCCTGGCACAGCCAGTACGGTAGCCTCTTTGCGCGCAACGTCACGGTGGCCACGCTCACGCCCTATCTGCCGGATCCCTCCAACGCGTCCGGGGCCGCAGTGGTGGTGGCGCCCGGAGGGGGCTTTCGCACCCTTTCCATGGAGAACGAAGGATCGAACGTCGCCAAGGCCCTCGCTGCCAAGGGTGTAGCCGCATTCGTGCTGAAGTACCGGCTCGTTCAGACGCCGGCAGACATGCCTGGCTTTGAAAAATCCATGGCTCAGATGTTCTCGGGCGCTGCCTCCCGGCCGCCCAGGCCGTCGACTCCTGAGGCGATGGCGGCGAGCATTGCTCCGCAGCTCGAGGACGCGCGCGCCGCGTTCGCGCTGATCCGTCGACGCGCGGCGGAATGGCATGTCGATCCGAACCGCATCGGCATGGTCGGCTTCTCTGCCGGCGCCATGCTGACTCTGACGACAGCCCTTGCCGGGCAGGATGCGAAGCCTGCCTTCTTAGGCGACATCTACGGACCTCTCGGCGCCATGACCGTTCCGGCCGATGCGCCGCCGCTGTTCGTCGCGGTCGCCGCCGATGATCCGTTCTTCGGGGGCGGAGAGATGGGCATCATCAAGAGCTGGATCGCGGCAAAGCGCCCGGTGGAGCTCCACCTGTTCGAGCAGGGCGGGCATGGCTTCGGAATGTATCCGAAGGAGACCACCAGCACGGGTTGGTTCGAGGAGTTCGCCCGATGGCTCGGCATGCACGGAATGCTCAAGCCGGACCGCTGAGTCAGAACAGCACGACCTGCTCGCTGGGAACCGCCGGCGGCGTGTATCCGAAATGCCGGTACGCCATCGGCGTCGCGACTCGCCCGCGCGGCGTGCGCTGGAGGAACCCCTGCTGCACGAGGAACGGCTCGTATACTTCCTCGAGCGTGCTCGCGTCCTCACCGATCGCCGCGCTGATGGTGCTCACGCCGACCGGGCCACCCTCGAACTTCTCGATGATCGCCTTGAGGATCCGTGCGTCCATGTCGTCGAGGCCGAACTGGTCGACGTCGAGCATCGCGAGCGCGGCGCGCGCGACGTCCTCGGTGATCACGCCATTCGCGCGCACCTGCGCGTAGTCGCGCACGCGACGTAGCAGCCGGTTGGCGACGCGCGGCGTCCCACGCGACCGGCGGGCGATCTCACGCGCACCTGCCGTCTCGATCTCCACCTTGAGCACCTCGGCGGTGCGATGCACGATGAGCTCGAGGTCCTCGGGCGCGTAGTAGTTCAGGCGCTGCTCGATCCCGAAGCGCGCGCGCATCGGCGGGGTGAGCATGCCGAAACGCGTCGTCGCGCCGATGAGGGTGAACCGCTCGATCGGCATCGTGATCGTCTGCGCCTTGGGGCCCTCGCTCAGCCGGATGTCGATCCGGTAATCCTCCATCGCTGGATAGAGGAACTCCTCGATCACCGGACGCAGCCGGTGGATCTCGTCGATGAAGAGGATGTCGCCGGCGCGGAGGTTGGTGAGCGTGCCGACGAGGTCACCCGGCTTCTCGAGCGCAGGCCCTGACGTCGTCCGGATGTTGACCCGTAGCTCCCGCGCGATGAGCTCTGCGAGGGTGGTCTTGCCGAGCCCGGGCGGTCCGTAGAAGATCGCGTGATCGAGCGGCTCGCTCCGCGCGAGCGCGGCATCGATGGCGAGCCGAAGGTTGTCCTTGACCTTCTGCTGCCCGATGAACTCCTCGAGCCGCTGAGGCCTGAGCGACAGCTCGACGACACTCTCGTCGGCGAGGACTTCCGGGGTTGTGATCTCGGGGCGGGACATGGGGACTCGGCTGATGGACTACCGAATATACACCGAATAAAGGCCGGCGACCAGACTTGGTGAGTTGGCTCGTGGGATCGTGGGTTGGTGGGGAACAGCCTCAGGGAACCCCTGCCTCCCGAGGTCTTTGAACTCACGATCCCACCCTCCAATCAACCAACTCACCGTCAGCCCACCTCAGTACGAACAGTCGCGAGCCTGTCCGCCGCCCTCTTCAACGTCTCGTACTTCTTGCAGAACGCGAAGCGGATCAGCAATTTCCCGAGTGAGCGGTCCGAGTAGAAGCTCGAGCCCGGCACCGTCGCGACGCCGATCTCCTGACACATCCACTTCGCGAACGACACGTCGTCCATGTCGCTCAGCCCCGAGAAGTCGGCGAGGACGTAGTACGCGCCTTCGGGCTGCGTGAAGCTGAAGCCGGCCTCACTCAGCGCGTCGCAGATCAGGGTGCGACGTCCGCGATAGTCGAGCGCGAGGTGGTTGAAGTAGTCGGCGTCGAAGTGCATGCCCACGGCGCCGGCCGCCTGCAGCGGTGCAGGAGCGCCCACCGTCAGGAAGTCGTGCACCTTGCGGATCGCCGCCGTCTGCGTCGCCGGGGCGACGATGTAGCCGAGCCGCCAGCCGGTGCAGCTGAAGGTCTTCGAGAGCCCGGAGATCGTGATCGTGCGATCGTGCATGTCGGGCCACGTCGCCATCACGTGATGCTCGCCGGCGTACCGGATGTGCTCGTAGATCTCGTCGGTGATCACCCACACGTCGTGCTTGATGCACAACTCCGCGATCGCGGTCATTTCGGCGCGGGTCATCACGCGGCCGGTTGGATTGTGGGGGGTGTTGAGGACGAGGGCCTTGGTGCGCTTCGTGAACGCCTTCTTCAGGCGATCCAGATCGATCGTCCAGTGCGGCCGCTCGAGCGGAACGAAGTGGGGAATCGCGCCCGCGAGGATCGCGTCCGGCCCGTAGTTCTCGTAGAAGGGCTCGAAGATGATGACTTCGTCGCCCGGATCGAGCAGTGCGAGGAACACCGCGGCCATCGCTTCCGTCGCCCCACAGGTGACGGTCACCTCGCGGTCGTGATCCACCTGCATGCCGTACCATCGCCTGTACTTCTCGGCGATCGCGATGCGGAGCGCCGAGCTGCCCCAGGTGACGGCGTACTGGTTGATGTTCCCGTGGATCGCCGCGCAGGCTGCATCCTTCATCGGCTCGGGCATGGGGAAGTCGGGAAACCCCTGTGCGAGGTTCACCGCTTCGTGCTGGTTCGCGATGCGGGTCATCTCGCGGATGACCGATTCGGTGAACGTCGCGGTACGTCGTGCTGCGAGCATGAATGAGGAGCTAGGGTTCAGCGAGACTCTGTCGGATTGTCGCCAGTCGCGCGACGAACGGCTAGGTGAGCACGCTAGCGTCCGCCGATGCGCGCCAGCGCCGCACGGATGAGCTCCGGCGCAGACAGCCCCTTGGAGCCCCCGTCCAGAACGCCTCGTACGGCCTTCTCGGCATCCGCCGTGGTGTAGCCGAGCGAAACGAGCGCGCGGATCGCATCGTCAGCGCTCGGCCCGGCGGTGCGCCCCACACCCCCCGGCGACGTGCCCTGGAGCTCGTCGAGCTTGTCGGCGAGATCGAGGATGAGCTGCTCCGCCTTCTTGCGCCCCACTCGCGGCACGCTCTGCAACGTCGCGATGTCCTTCTCACGGATGGCGCGCACCAGTCGCTCGGCGGTGAGCGACGACAGCAGCCCGAGCGCGAGCGCGGGACCTACCCCCTTCGCGCCGAGCACCTTCTGGAAGACGCGACGCTCGTGCGGGGTCGTGAAGCCGAACAGCTGCCAGCCGTCCTCCTTCACGACGAGGTACGTGTGCACGGCGCACCGCTCTCCCGCCTTCGGCAGCGCCTCGTACGCGTTGAGCGGCACCGCGAGCTCGTAGGCGACGCCGCCATCGGTGAGGATCTCGATGCGATCCAGCTCCTTCGTGATGAGCGTTCCGGCGACCTGGACGATCATGGGCGGCGCGTGCTCGGTGGCGGCGACAGGCGGGAGGCGGCGAGTCTCGGCCGCGAGGGCTCGCGCACCCGACCACCGTCATCGATGCGCGGCAGGGACGCACCCATCACGCACGCGAGCGCCGCCGCCACTCCGTCTGCTGCATCCGACGGCTGCGGCACGCTCTTGAGTCGCAGCAGGCGCGTGAGCATGAACTGCACCTGCTCCTTCGTCGCGCCGCCGGTACCGACGACGGCCTTCTTGATCTCGGCTGGCGCCATCTCGTTCACGGGCACGTTCGCCAGCTCGGCGGCGAGCAGGATCACGCCGCGCGCGTGGCCGAGCACCACGGTCGTTCGCACGTTGCGCGCGTAGAAGACGTCCTCCACCGAGAGCGCGTCGGGTCGATGCCGTGCGATGAGCTCGGACACGCCGTCGAAGATCTCGCGGAGCCGCGCCGGGAGCGGATCGCGCGCGCGGGTGCGGATCACGCCGCACTCCACCAGCACGGGGAAGCCCGGGCCTCCGCCGCGCACGACGCCGTACCCGGTGTTCGCCGTCCCCGGATCGATGCCGAGTACGAGCACGCGCGCCGCCTGCGTGAGGGTGAGTGGTCGGTCAGCCTTCGAGCTTGGCCAGCTCGGCGTCGTCGATCTCGAAGTTGGCCCAGACCTTCTGCACGTCGTCGAGGTCCTCGAGCGCCTCGATCAGCTTGAACAGCTGTTCGATGCTCTCGCCCGTCACCGGGACGGTGCTCTTCGGCACCATCGCCAGCTCGGACTCGGTCGGGACGATGCCGCGTGATTCGAGGGCGCTCCTCACTGCATGAAAGGCCGCCGGATCGGTGGTGACGACGTACTCGTCGTCCTCACGCTGAAAGTCCTCCGCGCCCGCTTCGAGCGCCGCCTCCAGCGTGGCGTCCTCGTCGCGGTACTTCGTCGCATCGATCGTGAGCTGTCCCTTCTTCTCGAACATGAACGACACCGAGCCAGGCGTGCCGAGGTTCCCGCCGCTGCGCGACATCTTGTGCCGCACGTCGGCCACCGTCCGCGTGGGGTTGTCCGTCATCGCGTCGATGATCAGCGCTACGCCCCCCGGACCGTACCCCTCGTAGGTGACCTCCTGGATGTCCTCGCCGGCCAGCTCGCCGGTGCCCTTCTTGATCGCGCGGTCGATGTTCTCCTTCGGCAGCGACTTCGCCTTTCCCGCCTCGATCGCGACGCGCAGTCGCGCGTTCCCGGCCGGATCGCCGCCACCCATCTTGGCGGCCATCGTGATCTCACGAATGAGCTTGGTGAACAGCGCGCCGCGCTTGGCGTCGGTCGCCGCCTTGTAGTGCTTGATCTGCTTCCATTTACTGTGGCCGGCCATACGTCGCTCGTCGTCGGAGTTCGCCGGTCGTCCGCTGACGCCGGTCCGGAAATATACGTTCGGGCCGATCGCTACGGGATTCGCCGGCTACTGTGCAGCGCGTACCACCAGCGCGATCCGGAAGCCGGAAAGGCCGGCGCGCACGGGACTGCCATCCTCGTCCTCCGTGGCGAGGGTGCCGGCAAAGGTGTATCCCGCGCTGGGATAGAGAGTGACCCCGCCAACGCCGGCTCGCACGCGGACCCCCACGGTGGCGAGACGGCTCGACTGCGTGCGCGCCGCGTTGGCATTCCCCTGGCCCGGCGTGTCGTACACGTGCTGCAGCCAGTGTCTGAGCTCGAAGTTCGGTTCCACCACGGTGCCGAATGCCCGAACGCCGAGCGAGAGGAACAGGTTCGCGATGTTCTCGCGGCCGGCGCGATCGCCCGAGGCGTATTCGCCGGGCGCGCGGAACAGGTTGTACGCCGACACGGTGTAGTCGGTCGCGCCGAGGAGCCCGAAGAGGGTGCCCTGCGCGATGACACGGTCGCCCGTGTTGTACGCCGAGCCGCCCGCATCCTCGCGGCCGAAGGCGGCATACGTGAGCCCGAGCGCCACTCGCCCGGCGGCCAACGGGCGATCGACGCCGATGCGCGCGCGGATCTCGTTCCCCGGCTGATACCGGAAGGTCTGCCCGGGCACATCGAACGGCTCGTACGCCTTCGATCGTCTCACCGAGACACCGGCACCGACGCTCCAGTCGCCGAGCGGATGAGCGAGCGCCACGCCGCCCGTCGCCGCGAGCCCCGTGCCCATGTTCGAGATCGGGAAGCCGAGAAAGTCATTGCCGATCCGCCCGGCCGCGGTGAGCTGATCGAGGCCGACCGACGACTGGCCAGTGGGCAGGCTGACTCCCGCCGTCAGCACCACGAAGTCATTTCCGAGCGTATAGTTGCCGCGAACCTGGGTGTCGGTGAGCCCACTGATCTCGCTGAGCACGCCGCCAGATGTCACGCGCGCGCGCGCGTACGCCGTGCCGACGTCGAAGCTCAGCCGCGATCCGACCGGGAGGGTGACGTAGAGCGGCAGCGCGAGCTCGCTGATCGTCTCGTCGGCGGGCGCGCGCAGCCGATACTGCATGAACTGCGGGGCAAAGCGCAGCTCGGCGTCGAACAGCGATTGTGCGCGTGCAGTCGGAGTGGCGGTGAGCAGTGCGATGGAAACCAGCGCCAGCAGTCGCTGGGGGATCGGCCGTGCCGAAAGGGTCATGGCTTACCGGGTCGCGTGATCACGATCGTCACGCGACCGGGGTTGCCATTGGACTTTCCAGGCTTATCGCTCTTCGTGGCCGAGGAGACGTTGTCCTTCTCCGGTGGGCCGTGCTCGCCGCTGCGGCCGGGCGCCGTTGCCGAGCCGGCGGTCGAAGGATTGATGTCGTCCGCCGCTGCATGCACGGCGCCGTCGCGCCCCCTGCCGTGTGAGCCGGTGGCGACCGCCTCCACAGTGCCCTCCAGTCCGAGCTCGATCGCGTGAGCCGACTGACGTGATCCCGCGCTCAGGCTCCGCACGTCGCGGTTCCTCTGAAGCGCCGCGTCGAACCCGGGGTCGATCCGCGCCGCATCGCGATAGAACCGGCTCGCGTCATCGTACCGGCCCTCGTCTTCGGCGGTGAGCCCGCGGCTGTAGGCGAGGAAGGCCGCGAGAGAGCGCGTCGGCCGTTGCTCGATCGCGTTCCGTTCGGCCACCGTGAGCGCCACGCCGAGCTGATCGAACAGATCGAGCGCGAGCCGCTTCTCGAGAGCGAAGAGCTGCTCCATCCGGTCGGCGCCCTGCGCGACGCCGCGCACCTGAGTCGTCGGGACGTCGACGACGGCAGCGTCGACCCGAAGCTGCGATTCGTCGAGCTGAAGGATCGAGCCCTGCACCAGGCGGCCCGCGCGAAGCAGCCGTCCCGCGCGCACGTTCGTGCCGGAGTCGGTCGCGCCGGAGCTCTGAAGCAACAGCTCGTCGAGCACCGCCTGGATCTGCGCGCGCTCGAGCACCGTGAGCTGCGCGGAGCGCGCGAGGTCGGTGATGAGCAGCTCGGCGAAGCCACGCTCGAGCGGACGGAGCGAGGAGTCGGTGCCACTGAAGCGAAGCGGCAGCACGGCGATCGTGGTCGGCGACCCGGCCGTCGCGGCGATCTCGCTCTCGTGCTGCACCGAGCGCCGCGCTTCGGCGGCGAGCTCCCGTCGGGTGAGCGCCGCGAGGCGCGACTGTAGCTGCCGCCTCACGCTGCTCGTGCGTCCGACGGACAGATAGGTGGAATAGGCGCGCTTCGCCGACGCGAGATCGCCCAGCTCCTCGGAGGTGAGGCCGAGGTAGAGCGCCGTCGTACCATCCTTCGGATCGACGCGTGACGCCGTCTCGAGCGCCATGCGGGCTTCGGCGTAGCGACCAGCCTTGTAGTAGCCGATGCCGAGGGCACGATTCACGGCGAAGGAGCCCGGCTCCGTGCGCTGCGCCTGCTCGAGATGCGCGAGCGAGCGGCCGGAGGCACCCGATGCGCAGGCACCGAGCGACAGAGCGAACAGGATCGTGGCGAACGAGGCGTACGGTCGCATGCGATGACTCCTGCTAGCGGTCCGGATCCAGCATGTCCTCGAAGCGCATCCACTGGTCGTAGAAGTACAGGTCTACATATCCCGTACCCCCATTCCGGTTCTTGCGGACCAACAGCTCCGTCGCGCCCTCGATGCCGCGAGCGCCGTCGTACATCCCTTCGCGGAACAGCGCCATCACCACGTCGGCGCGCTCCTTCACCGCGCCGCGGGCCCCGAAGTCGTCCAGCACGGGTCGCCGGTCGTCGCGCGCCACGAGACCGGGCAGGGGCGACGTCACGAGCACCCCGGTCCGCGCGTCGAGCGCGAGCTGCTTCAACGCGCGAATCGTCGCCGCTTCCTCTTCCTCGGTGCTGCGTGCTCCGGGGAGCAGGGCATCCAGCCCGTCGATCACCACGAGCTCCGTGGTGCGCAGCGCCATGATCTCGTCGGCGATGGCGGGCAGGCCGCCAGCCGGTATTCTCTCGACGATCGGAAGCTCGTCGCGCAAGCGGATGGCGGCCGCCCCCACTCCGGCGCGGGTGGCCTCGTCGAGGGTTCCGCGGCGCAGGTCATCGATGCGCGTGCGGCCCTCGATGGCCAGCACGCGCTCGAGCACCCGCTCGACGTTCATCTCTCCCGAATAAAAGACGACAGCCCGGCGCTCACCCGCTGCCCGCAGCGCGATGGCCAGCGCGAGGGCGCTCTTGCCGCTCCCCGTGTCGCCGCCGAGCACGATCAGATCGCCGCGGCGCACCCCACCGCCCAACAGCTTGTCGAGGCTCGGGAAGCCGGAGGGCACGGTGTCGGTCGGCGTCGCTCCGTCGGCGACCGCGTCGACGCGGCCGAGCAGGAGAGAGAGGGGCGAGATGTCGGCGCCGCGCGGCATCGTTAAAGATAGGGTTCGCGTCTCCGGCGGAGCAAGGAAAAAGGGCCGGCTGGACCGCGTCCTGACGCGCTCCCGGCATTCGTTCGGTCGACGGTGGGGCCTCGTGTCACATCGGCTGCGGCCCGGCAGAGCGCGCGAGGCGGCGACGGTCAGTCCGCTGCCGCGAGACTCGCGGCCAGGGCGTCGAGCTCCGTGCGCGCGGCCGGATCGAGAAAGGAATCGGCGGCCCGCGCCAACGCGCTCACCAGTGGGGCCATCGCCTCGGCGCGTCCGTCCGCCGACGCATCGGCGAGCTTCGCGACCGGCGTTCGGACCGGCGCCGGAATCGCGATGGTGCCGAGCCATGCCTTGGCGCCGCTGCATCGCGCCGCGCGCAGTTCGTCGTCGAGATCGAGCAACGGATCGCAGCAATCGTGGGCGAGTCGTGCAGCCACGAAGCAGGCGAGCGCCACCTCACGCGCGCCGCCGATCGGTGCGCGCCCCGCGAGCGCGGCCAGGTGCCGGAATCGGAACACCGGCGCGGCGAGCGCGTAGGGCGGGAGGGTGACGGGCACGGAGGGAATGTGTGCGGAACTGTACGAGTGGGCTAGGCAGGCAGGCAGTATGACGTGGGGAGTCCGCGGCGACGGGGTTTCAAACCGCGTTGGCGTCACTCCCCACTTCCCACGCCCCACCGTCGTTTCGCGTTGCTCGGCATTTCGTGCGGGGCTACGTTTGAACGATGCCGTATCAGGCCAAGGCCGTCCTCTGGGTCGACGACGAGGCGGAGCTGCTCGAACCACATCGCATGTTCTTGCGCGACAAAGGGTTCGAGGTGGAGACCGCGACCAATGCCGACGATGCCGCAGAGCTCGTGCGGCGCCGCCCGTTCGATCTCGTGCTCCTGGATGAGCAGATGCCGGGCACTCGAGGTCTCGACTCGCTCCGCGATCTGCGGGAGATCGATCCGAATCTCCAGGTCGTGATGGTCACGAAGAGCGAGGAGGACTCCACGCTCACCGAGGCGCTCGGCACCGACATCGCCGGCTACATGGTCAAGCCGGTCTCGCCGAGGCAGGTGTACGCGCTCGTGGCGCGCATGCTCGAGGGGCCACGGATCCGGCAGCAGGCGATCGCGCGCTCGTTCGTCGACCGGTTCCGCGCCATGCAGAACGAGTCGCTCCGGGACCTCGACTGGCGCGGCTGGATCGACCGCTACCTCGAGCTCGTGCAGTGGGACCTCGATCTCACCTCGGCCAACGAGATGGGGCTGCACGAATCGCTGCGCGGTCTGTTTCCCGATCTCCGGCGCGAGTTCGCCCTGTACATGGCGAACGCCTACCCGGCGTGGCTGGCCGATCTTCAGGGCGAGCGCCCGCCGCTCTCGATCGACATCGTCGAGGAATTCCTGCTGCCCGTGGTGCAGCAGGAACGTGCCGCCGCGTTCATCGTGATCGACTGCCTGCGCCTGGACCAGTGGAAGGTCCTGGAGCCGGTGATCGCGCCGCTGTTCGACATCGAGACGACGCACTACTTCGGCGTGCTTCCGACCGCGACGCCGTACGCGCGCAACGCACTGTTCAGCGGACTGTTTCCCAACGAGATCGCGGCGCGATTCCCCAACTGGTGGGGCGATCGCGAGGACGAGACGTTGAACGCGCACGAGCGCCAGCTCCTCGAGGCGCAGCTCGCGGAGCTCAGGCACACCGTGCCGGTCAAGTACGACAAGATCTCGTCGTCGTACGAGGCGGACGAGCTCGAGCGGCGGCTGGCGAACGCGATCGCGCCGGAAGGGATCAGCGCGTTCGTCTTCAACTTCGTCGACCTGCTCACGCACGGTCGCTCGGAGTCGGCGATCCTGTACGAGGTGGCGCGAGACGAGATCGCCCTGCGTCAGCTCACGTTGCAGTGGTTCAAGCGCTCGGCGCTGTTCAGCGTGCTACAGGAGGCGGCGCGCCGGAAGGTGAAGGTGCTGGTGACGAGCGACCACGGGTCCATCCACTGCCACACGCCGGCGACGGTATTCGCCAAGCGCGACGCGACGCAGAACCTCCGCTACAAGTTCGGGGAGGATCTCCGCGCCGAGAATCCGGACCTCGCGCTGCTGTTCAAGAACGAGGACGCGCTCAAGCTACCGCGGCGCGGGCTCGGTACAAACACGCTCCTCGCCGCCGGCGACAGCTTCTTCGTCTATCCCACCAAGCTGCGCGAGTACCAGAGCCGGTATCGCGGCTCCTTTTTGCACGGCGGCGTGACGCCGGAGGAATGCATCCTCCCGGTGTCGCTGCTCACGCCGAAGCGATAGCCGTGTACCGCCGGCTCCTGCGCTACCTGCGTCCGCACGCCTGGCGGATGGTCGGCACGGTCGCGTCCAACGTGATCGCCGCCGGGCTCGACGTCTTCTC
>DATFOL010000091.1:0-5938 GCA_035265545.1 Gemmatimonadaceae bacterium
ACACGCCCATCATCGCTGCGAGGTAGATGCTCGGCAGATAGATCTTCAGCA
Organism: Gemmatimonadaceae bacterium; assembly: GCA_035265545.1. Taxonomy (GTDB): domain Bacteria; phylum Gemmatimonadota; class Gemmatimonadetes; order Gemmatimonadales; family Gemmatimonadaceae; genus AG11. Next base: position 52 of record DATFOL010000091.1, read on the forward strand.
TGACGCCATGGCCGAAGTAATAGCCGAGCACCGCGAAGGCGACCACGATCCCGAGATTGGTCGTCCACACACTACGCTCCTGCTTCTCTCGCGTCGCCGTGGATCCGGCTGCCCGGAACCGCTGGTTCAGCATGAGGTAGAGCGGGCCGAGGATGAGGAGCGTGAACGGATGACGGAAGGCGCGGTACTTCAGCCGACCCTTGGAGTCGCGCGCGAGATACTCGCGCACCGTGATCGTCTGAATGTCGCCATGGCCGCGGCGATCGAGGTCACCCGAGGACGCGTGGTGAAGCGCATGGTCCCGGCGCCACTGCTCGAACGGTGTCAGCGTTACGACTCCGGTGAGGTAGCCGACCACCGCGTTCGCGCGGCGAGACGGAAAGAACGATCCGTGCGCGCAGTCGTGCATGATGATGAAGGTGCGCACGAGCAACCCGGCCGTTGGAACGGACAGGGCCAGGGTGAGCAGGTATGAAACGCCGAGTGACCAATGCATCACGACGAACGCGAGGATCAACAGCGCGGTCGTGGTGACGAGCTGGAAGATCGAGCGTGAGACGTCGGAGCCCTGGTACCGCGCGACGATGGATCTCCAGGCGGAGCGATCGGGTGAAGCGCCGTTCGTTGCAGTAACGGTTTCGTGCCCGATCGTTGTGCTCATCCGCATCCTCGAGTGTATGGGTCCATCCTGCTGACGATGCTCCGCGTGATGCGGAACGAGTCTCGGCGCGATGCGAGAAGGGTGCCGCACCAGGGTCCGCCGAGCGAGCGTGGAAGGAAGCCTAAAGCAGGCGCTGACGCTACCAGACGACAGCTTGGCCTTTCAGGGCCCCTTCATCTAGCCAACGAAGTCGCCGGAGAGCGGCGCCGAATCCACCTTGGCAGGCAGCCTGAAGCATAATGGATCGCCCCTGCGGAACACTCCCCAGTGCGCGATCCGTGATCTACCCGGTCAGCTCGCAGTTGTGCCTGGAAACGAGGACGAAGTTTCCGCAACGGCCGTCTCGAGGCGTGGCGGTGCTGGTCGGAATCTCAGCGAGCACTTCAGCGGTGCCCCTCTCGAACCAGCCGGGCCCATGACACCGGCTGACAGGCGGAGGCACGACGGTCCGACGTTTTCGCTCAGGTCGACCTGCGCGGGCGCGAGTGTCGCGCCCGCGGGATCGCGCACCGTTCCATTCGCGACCATGCGTCTGACAGTCCCGCAGTCCCAGCCGATGTCGCATGCCAGGAGCGAAAGTGTGGTGATCGCGATGGTGAATAACCGTGGGGAGAGCATAGCAGTGTGGAGGCAATACTCTCGCCCTCGCGCCGGCGCGGCTTCTCGGAATGATGAGATTCAACCGAGCGTGCGATGAGCCACGTAGCAGCGAACGCCCACGACGGTGACAGTCGTGGGCGTGTCTGTATCGCGTGGTCGCCGCGCCATTGTCGACTGACGATCGCGAAGAACGTCCGGTCGGATGGACGCATTGTCGAGAAGGAAAGTGACCCGGGCGGGTCTCGAACCCGCGACCTACGGATTAAAAGTCCGTTGCTCTACCAGCTGAGCTACCGGGTCGACGGAAGCACGCTGGCAAGATAGCCATGCGAGGCGTAACCCGGCGACCCTGCGGGCGGGAGCATACGAGAACGCGCTACGGCGTGATCAGCGCAAACGACGACGCGGCGAACTGCACTGCACGCAGCGCGATCGACCCTACGCGACGCGGTCGACCCTACGCGATGCGTGGCGCCGCGAAGAGGGGCGCGGACACCAGTGCCGTTCCGCCGCGGAGCCGCGGATAGGCCGACGCCAGCTCGGGGACGATCGGTGTGGCGGCCGCCGCGTCGGTGAGCGAGCGCTCTCCGATCACTCGCCGAATCGTCGGCTCGAGCTGGTCCCATGCTTCGGTGATCTCGCCGCCCACGATGATCTGCGTCGGGCTCAGCGTCTTGATGATCACGGACAACCCCGAGCCCAGATGCCGCGCCGTCTCCTGAAGTGCGTCGATCGCGCGCTGCTCACCGGCGATCGCCCGGGCCACGACCTCCGCGATCGTCACCCCTGAGGACGGGAGCAGCGCGCGTGCAGTGGCAGGTGAGAAGTCCTGGCCGAGGTAGCGGCAGAGTGTAGCCAAGTTGGAGGTGTAGACCTCGAGGCAACCCTGACCACCGCATAAACAGGTGGGTCCGTCCGCGGTGAGCGGGACATGTCCGAACTCGCCCGCGGAGTTGGTCTGCCCGCGAACCACCTGGCCGTTCACGACCACCCCGGCCCCGATTCCGTCCGAGACGGTGACGTAGACGAAGTCGGTCGGCACCGCGTTCCCCGGTTGTCCGAGCCACATGCGGGCCAGGGCGCAGGCGATGGGCGCGTTCTCCACATGCACCGGGAGCTCCAGTGCCGCCTCGAGGGGCCCCCGGACGTCCACGTTGCGCCACCCCAGCTGCGGCGCATTCAATACCTGCCCCGTGGTGGCGTCCACCATCCCCGGGACGACGAGCCCGACGCCCTCACAGTGGCGCTGGCCGGCATGCGCCGCGAGCATGCGCCGCACCCGTGCCTTTAGCTCCGGCACGAGCGCCTCGAGGTCGTCGATCGTGTCGAAGGACTCCAGCGCGATCGGGTTGCCGCTGAAGTCGGACAGCATCAGGAAGGTGCTGCTGAACCGGATGTCGATCGCGATGACGAGCCGGTCGCGGGTGCGCACGTAGAGCATCTGGGGGCGGCGTCCCCGCGGGGAGTCCACGGTATCGCCCTCATAGAGCGCCCCTTGCGAGATGAGCTCCGCCGTCAGATACGTGACCATCCCGCGCCCGATCTTCATGCGGCGCGCGAGCTCGGCCCGCGAGATCGGCTCGTGCTCGCGGACGAGGTTGAGCAGGATCTGTAGGTTGATCTCCCGTGGAGTCCACCGGGTGGCGCGAACGAAGCTGCGGGTGTTGATCTTCCTCATGACGTGGGCAGGGGAGATATTGCATTCCCAGAACGGCAACCGTACAATCCGACGCCGAGTTTGTTCTTTGTCAGAACATTCGCGCACACCATCGCTCAGCACAAGAGTTCGATTCGGCCCCGACGACGTTGTGGGGGCATCAATATGGCCGGCGATTGTTCATCTAAAGAGCAAATAGCTGCAACCCAGCTCGGCTCGCTCGCGTCGGCCCTTCACTCCGCGCACACTTCCGCGATGACCGTTAGCCCTTCTGGCGTGTCTGCCCCCGCCTTCTCGCTCCATCCGGACCGGTTCTTCGACTCGGACGCTGCCGTGCGCCGCGCTGCCCGCGAGCTCTACGAGGAGATCCGGGGGTTGCCCCTGGTCTGCCCGCACGGCCACGTCGACCCGTCGCTCCTCTCGGAGGATAGGGCCTTCCCGGAGCCCGCCGCGCTCCTGATCACGCCGGACCACTACCTGTTCCGGATGTTGTTCTCCCAGGGCGTATCGCTGGAATCGCTCGGCGTACCCGCGAGGGACCCGAAGACGGCCATCGAGCGGGATCCCCGAAAGGTCTGGAGACTGTTCGCAGCCAACTACCATCTCTTCCGTGGCACTCCGTCCCGCGCCTGGCTCGACTACGAGTTGCACGAGCTGTTCGGCGTGCGCGAGCGGCTGTGCGCCGAGTCGGCGGACCGCATCTATGATCAGATCGCCGAGCGCCTCAAGTCTCCAGAGTTCAGGCCCCGTGCGCTCTTCGAGCGCTTCAACATCGAGGTGCTGGCCACCACCGACGCGGCGACGGACGACCTGCGCCACCACCAGGTGATTCGCGACTCGGGTTGGAGCGGCCGCGTCGTGCCGACCTTCCGACCCGATGCGCTGTTCCGGCTCGCACTACCGACCTGGCGTAACGAGCTCGCCGCACTCGAGCGCCTGCATGGCGCATCGATCGCGACGTACGCTTCGTTCCGCGAGGCGCTGGTCGGCCGTCGTGCGGCGTTCCGGGCGCTCGGCGCCACCGCCACGGATCACGCGGTCGAGGAGCCGCTCACCGAGCGCCTCGCACCGGACGCCGTGGAGGCACTGTTCGGCAAGGCGATCGGCGGCGAAGCCACTCCGGCCGATCAGAAGCGGTTCGAGGCGCACATGCTCATGGAGATGGCCGCGATGTCCGTGGAGGACGGACTCGTGATGCAGCTCCATCCGGGATCCCTGCGCGATCACAACTCCGTGGTGTTCGCACGGTTCGGAGCCGACAAGGGAGCCGACATCCCGCTGCGCACCGAGTACACGCGCAACCTTCGCGCGCTGCTGGATGCCTACGGCAGCGATCCGCGATTCCGCATCGTGCTGTTCACGCTCGACGAGTCGACCTACTCGCGCGAGCTCGCGCCGCTCGCTGGCCACTACCCTGCGGTGCGACTCGGGCCGGCCTGGTGGTTCCACGATTCCATCGAGGGGATGACCCGGTACCGGCAGCTCGTCACGGAGACAGCCGGGATCTACAACACCGCCGGTTTCAACGACGACACCCGCGCGTTCTGTTCGATCCCGGCGCGGCACGATCTGGCGCGGCGCGTGGATGCGAACTGGCTCGGTGGCCTGGTCGCCCGCCATCTCGTGGAGATGGACGAGGCACGCGAGATGGCTCGCGCCCTCGCCTATGAGCTCGCGCGAGACACCTACAACTTCGGTCGCGGCTCGAGCGAGAACGGGGTCGGATCGAGGCGCGCGGCGCTGGCGGGCGCCTCGGCGTGACCGCGACACCGACCCGGCTCGCGCGCGCGGTGCGCGTGCGTTCGGCGGACGACGTCGCGGTCGCCGTAGATCCGCTCGAGCCGGGTGACGTGATCACCGTGGGCGACGCCTCGGTCACCGTGCGCGAGCCCGTGCCCGCCGGGCACAAGGTCGCGCTGCACGCCATGGCTGACGGCGGCGTCGTGCACAAGTACGGCTGGGCGATCGGCCGCCTCACCGCGCCGGTGGACGCGGGTGTGTGGATTCATTCGCACAACCTCAAGACCCAGCTCGAAGGCACGCTCGAATATCGCTACGACCCTACTGCGCGCGCGCCGCTCCCTACGACGCCGGCGCGCACGTGGGAAGGCTACAAGCGCGCGGACGGCCGGGTCGGAACGCGCAATGAGGTCTGGGTCATCAACACGGTCGGCTGTGTCAACTGGGCCGCCGAGAAGATCGCACGCTCGGCGAACGAGCGGTTCGCCGGCGTCATCGATGGCGTGCATGCATTTGCGCACCCTTACGGTTGCAGCCAGCTCGGCGACGATCTCGGACACACGCGACAGGTGCTCGCGGGGTTGATGAGGCACCCGAACGCGGGCGGCGTGCTCGTGCTCGGGCTGGGATGCGAGAACAACCAGCTCGACGCACTGCTGGCCGAGGCGGGCGACGTGGATCGAAGTCGCATCCGGTTCTTCAACACCCAGGACGTCTTCGACGAGGTGCAGTCCGGCGTCACGGCATTGAACGAGCTCGTCGATCGAATGAAGGACGACCGGCGCGAGACGGTACCGGCGTCGACGCTGGTGCTTGGCAACAAGTGCGGTGGCTCCGACGGGTTCAGCGGCATCACCGCGAATCCTCTCGTCGGCCGGGTCGCCGACCGACTCACCGCCGCAGGTGGGACGGTCCTGCTCACCGAGGTGCCGGAGATGTTCGGTGCCGAGCGGGTGCTGATGAATCGCGCTGCGTCGGAGGAGGTGTATCGCGACGTCGTGGCGATGGTGAACTCGTTCAAGGAGTACTTCCTCCGGCACGGGCAGCCGGTCTACGAGAATCCCTCGCCGGGCAACAAGGCCGGCGGGCTCACCACGCTCGAGGAGAAGTCGCTCGGGGCGATCCAGAAGGGTGGAGCCGCCACCGTCACCTCGGTGCTGCGCTACGGGCAGCAGGTGCGGACGCCGGGTCTGGCCCTATTGGAGGCCCCGGGCAACGATGGGGTGTCG
>DATFOL010000092.1:0-3796 GCA_035265545.1 Gemmatimonadaceae bacterium
CACCCGCGCGGAGCTCGACCGCGGATATCTCATCTCGGCGAAGGATCTCGCCGCGACGGATCACCTCGCGGACATCGCCGAAGCCGGGATCGGGTGCCTCAAGGTCGAGGGTCGGAAGAAGCGGCCGGAGTACGTCGCGACGGTGACGAACGGCTACCGCACCTTCCTCGATCGCCTGGCGTCCGGAGATCGCACGGCGCCGTCGCCGCAGGACGTCGAGCCGATGGTGCAGATCTACAGCCGCGGGTTCACCGGCGGCATGTACGGCGGCCGGCAGGGGCGCGGCTACATCACGCGCGAGCATCCCGATAATCGCGGTCGCGAGCTGGGCACGGTCGTGGGTCATCAGGGTCGAGAGCTGATCGTCGAGGTCGGCGCACCGCTGCATGTCGGTGACGGCGTCGGCTTCGAGTCGCCCACCGAGCGTGGCGGCGCGACGGTGGGCTTCACCGTCACGGAGGTGCGCACGCTGTCGGCGGGATCGCCGATGCGACAGGCGCTCGCCCTTCCTCCGCGTCTCGCCGTCGGCACGGGCTGGCGCGTGCTTCGCTCGTCCGAGGCCGCACTGCTCGAGCGCGCGCGCGCGAGCTATGCGGCGCTTCCAGCCGAGCTGCGCCAACGCAAGACGCGTCTCGACGTTCGCCTCTTCGGCTCGGCCGGCGGGCCGTTGAAGGCGGTGTTCGTCGCCGACGGCGAGACCATCACCGTGCGCTCGGAGCTCAACCTCGCGCCGGCGTCCAAGCGTGCGCTCGATGAGCGCGCGCTGCGCGAGCAGCTCGGTCGGCTTGGGGAGACGCCGTTCGTGCTCGCCGCGCTCGAGCTGTCTGGGCTTGCGCCTGGCCTCTTTTTACCGATCAGCGAGATCAACCACCTCCGTCAGCAGGCGATCGACGAGCTGCTGCAGCGCCGCGACTGGGCACGCGAAGCCGCGCTGGCCGAGCGACGCGCGACCATCGACGCGGCGCTTCCGCTCTCGCCAGTACCGCATGCGGCCGCCACCGGCGACGCGACCAGCGAGGCGAAGTTCGATCTCGTCGCCTCCGTCTTCACGCTCGACGATGCCCGCACCGCGGCCGCCACCGGCGCGACCACCGTCGTGCTCGACGTCTTTCTCCGGCATCCGACGCCACCCGTCACCAGGGTGCGTGCGCTCGCCGAGGAGCTGGCCGCGCAGGGTGTCACGCTTCGCCTGCGCACGCCGACGATCGTGCGGCCGGAGGAGCGGCGCACGGTGCAGAAGTGGCTCGACCTCGGGCTCCCGCTCCTCAGCGGGCACCTCGGACTCGTGTCGGAGCAGGGGCGTGCAGGGCGCGACGTGATCGCGGACTACGCCGTCAACTGCTTCAACCACCACACGGCGGCGGAGCTGTTCCGGCTCGGTGCGCGCCGGGTGATGCTGTCGGTGGAGCTCACCACCGGCGAGCTGCTCGCCGTCGCAGCTCCGTGGGAAGGCGACGGCTTCGACGTGCTGCTGTATGGCCGCCCCGAGGGGATGACAATCGAGCACTGCGTGCTTTCGGCAGCGTTCGATCGCGTGCCGACCACCTGCCGCGACCTCTGCGTGCAGAAGCATACCAACGTCGAGCTCACCGATCCGGCGGGCTACAGCTTCCCGGTGGCGACCGATGCCGCGTGCCGCAATCGACTGCTGCACTCGCGACCCATTGAAGGCGGCGAATTCCTGCCGAAGCTCTGGCGCGGTGGGCTGCGCAATTTTCATCTCGTCTTCAACGTCGCCGGCGATCCGATCGCGCAGGTCGTGTCAGGCTACCGGGCCATGCTCGAGCAGCTCGCGCAGGGGCAGCGCCACGTCCCGAACGTCGCGCGGGCTGCCGTCAACGATGTCTTCACCCGAGGACATTTCGTTCGTGCGGTCTAGCGAGACCGTGCGCAGCGGACGGATGACGCGCGCTCGCTCCGCGCGCTGCACGCTCCCGGCATGACCCCACCCCGCCCGACGCTAGACGAGGCGCGCGCCGTCCTGCGCGCCCGATTCGGATTCCAGCAGTTTCGCCCCGGTCAGGAGCGAGCGGTCACCTCCGTGTTGGAAGGCAAGGACACCCTCGTGGTGCTGCCGACCGGCGGCGGCAAGTCGGTGTGCTACCAGGTGCCGGCGATGGTCCTCCCCGGCCTTACTGTCGTCGTGAGCCCACTGATCTCGCTGATGAAGGATCAGGTGGACGCACTCACCGCACGTGGCATCCCGGCGACCTTCGTCAACAGCACCCTGAGCAGCGCCGAGGTGTCGGAGCGAATGACGCGCGTCGCGCGCCGCGAGATCAAGCTGCTGTATCTCGCCCCCGAGCGCTTCGACGTCGGAACCGCTGCCGACCGGCTGCGCGAGCGCGGCGTGTCGCTGCTGGCGATCGACGAGGCGCACTGCATCAGCGAGTGGGGACACGACTTCCGTCCGAGCTACCTGCGCATCGCGCAGGTCCGCGAGCGGCTCGGCTGGCCGCAGACCGTCGCGCTCACCGCCACGGCGACGCCGCACGTACGCCAGGACATCGTGCGGCAGCTTCGTCTCGAGAATCCCGAGACGATCATCACCGGGTTCGACCGGCAGAATCTGCGATATCACGTGGTGCCGACGCGCACCGACGCGGAGAAGGACACCGCGATCGCCGAGCTCCTCCGCGAGCACGACGAAGGGGTCGCGATCGTGTACGCGTCCACGCGGCGCAACGTCGAGAAGATCGCGCGAACCCTGGACCAGGCCGGCATCGCCGCTGCGGCGTACCACGCCGGGCTCGATGACGCACACCGTCACGAAGTGCAGGACGCCTTCATGTCGGAGCGCGTGAGGGCGATCGTCGCCACCAACGCGTTCGGCATGGGCATCGACAAGCCCAACGTGCGCGTCGTGGTGCATCACGCGATGCCGGGCACCCTCGAGGCGTACTACCAGGAGGCGGGTCGCGCCGGCCGTGACGGATTGCCGGCCGAGGTCTACCTGCTGCACGCGTTTCCCGACCGCTTCACGCACGAGTTTTTCATCAAGGGCACGCATCCTGAACGTGCGCTCGTCGAGAAGGTGTACGACCGTGCGCGCAAGATGGCCGACCGGACAGGCGCCGTCTCGCTGGAGCCGGCAGCGATCGCGGCGGCGCTGCCGGGAAAGGTGAGCGACCGCGAGGTCGAATCGGCGTTGCGGCTTCTCATCCAGGTCTCAGCGCTTCGCTCCGATCCGGAGAGCGGCGGTCGCGTCTTCGTGCGGCTTCTCGCCACCGCCGAGCGCATCAAGCGCGAGCTCGGTGCCGGCGATGCGCTCAAGCTCGGCCTCCTGCGCGCGCTCTGGCGGGTGGGCGGCGACGCCCTGTACGACGGCGTTCCCCTCGATCTCGATGGCCTGCCGCCGGGTTTCGGTGGAGCAATGGGTGCGATGCCGATGCTCACCGAGTTGGAGCGCGCCCAGTTCCTCGAGTGGCACCGGCTGGGCGGAGGCGACCACGTGACCGATCCACGTCGTCCGCTGTCGGCGTATCCGATCGACTGGCCGACGCTCGACCGCCGACGCAAGAACGACCTGTCCAAGCTCGACGCGATGCAGCAGTACGCCTATGCCACGGGCTGTCGCCGCGGATTCGTGCTGCGGTACTTCGGTGATCCCGCGGCCGGCAAGGACTGCGGCGGCTGTGACAACTGTCTCGGCACTCACGATGCCACTCGTCGCCAGAAGACGACGACGCCGTCGAAACCGGGCGAGAAGCGTCGCACCCGTGGCGCCGGCCGTGCCGCGAAGCCTGAACCAGTCGACCTCGTCGCGAGCCCGGCCGATGCTCGACTCCTCGAACGA
>DATFOL010000093.1:0-16603 GCA_035265545.1 Gemmatimonadaceae bacterium
ACGAGCGACGCGGCGCAGATCAGATCGCCCTCGTTCTCGCGATCCTCGTCGTCGGCGACGATGACGAGCTTGCCGGCGGCGAAGTCCGCGATCGCCTGTTCAACGGTGGAGAATGGCATGGCAGTCAGGGAGATCGGCGCGAGGCGCGGCGAAAGCGGGTCATCGTGCGGTGGCGTACGGGGCCACGAGCTGGCGGACGTACTTCCCGATCATGTCCGCCTCGACGTGCACGCCGTCGCCCGCGCGAAGCGCGCCGAGCGTGGTGTGGGTCCAGGTGTACTCGATCAGCGACAGTTGAAGAATCCCGGGAGCGGGGAGCGCGTTCACGGTCAGGCTGACGCCGTCGACGGCGACGGAGCCATGAGGAACCATCAGCGGCTCCAGCTCGTCGGGCAGCCGCACGTCCACCAGCAGGGCGTCGTCGTGCCGGCGTGCCTCCTCGACGACGCCGACCGCGTCGACGTGGCCCTGCACCATGTGCCCACCCAACCGGTCGCCGAGACGCAACGCACGCTCGAGGTTGACCCGGCGTCCGGCCTCCCACGAGCCGATCGTCGTGCGCTCCAGCGTGGTGACGATGGCGGCGACCGAGAACCACCCCGTGCCGTGGTCGCGCACCGTGAGGCACGCGCCGTTCACCGCGATGCTCTCGCCCGGAGTCAGACCGACGTACCGAGACAGGATGCGCAGCTCGCGCCCCGCCTCCGTCCGCTCGACACGCTCGACGACTCCGACGTCGTCAATCAGCCCGGTGAACATTCAAATAGCTCCCCCCTCCTCAGCCGGGAGGGGCGTAGACCGTCATCTCGTCGTCCTCGAAGCGCTGCGACCGGATCAGCCGCCAGCGTTGCGCCTCATCCACTCTGGTGGGTGGCACCGCGCTGAACGCGTTGAGCGCTCCACCGCCAAGCACGACGGGTGCTCGAAAGATAACCAGGCGGTCGACCAGTGCGTCCTGGAGGAACGCCGAGGCGAGGGTCGCCCCGCCCTCGACGAGCACGGAGCGCAGGCCGCGCTCGCGCAGCTCCACGAGCGCGTCGCGCGTCGTCGCGGCATGGAGCAGCGTGACGCCGGTGTGCTCCAGAGCGGCGGCGTGCGCCGGCTCAGGGGCCCAGCACACGGCGATGACGGGGACCTGCGAGGCGCTCTGCGCCAGCTTCGAGGTGCGTGGCAGCCGTGCCGACGTGTCGAAGACGACCCGAGTAGGCGCGATGCGCGGCGGTGTGGCGTGGCGCACGGTGAGCTCGGGGTCGTCCGCCAGGACCGTCCCAATCCCGACGGCCACTGCATCCGCGCCTGCCCGCAGGCGGTGCACCTCGCGCCGAGCCGCGTCGCCGGTGAGCCAGCCCGGTCGTCGGGTGTGATCGGCGAGCGCACCATCGAGCGAGAGAGCGAGCTTGAGCTGCACGAACGGGCGATCGCTCCGCAGCGCGTGGAAGAAGGGCGCGTTGAGCTCGCGTGCCGGCCCGTCCTCCACTCCGACGAGGACCTCGACGCCCGCGTCGCGAAGGTGCCGAGCCCCACCCTGCGCCACCGGGCTCGGATCGTCGCACGCCGCGACGACACGGCGCACGCCGGCAGCGACGATCGCCTCGGTGCACGGGGGCGTCTGGCCGTGGTGGTCACAGGGCTCGAGGGTGACGTAGAGCGTGGCGCCGCGCGCGCGCTCACCGGCCGCGCGAAGCGCCTCCACCTCCGCGTGCGGACCACCGTAGTGTGCGTGCCAGCCCTCGCCGACGAGCTCACCATCCCGCACGACGACGGCGCCGACCATCGGGTTCGGCGCCGTCTGTCCCCACCCGCGTTCGGCCAGGGCGAGCGCCCGACGCATCCATGCACCGTCGTCCGGCGCGGCCGGGCGCTCGTCGGTCATGCGCTAGATGCCGATGCGAAACCCAAGCGAGCCGTAGGTGCGCGCCTTGTCCGCTCGGCCGGTCTCGAATGCGTTGTACATGTCCACGGTGCCTCCGCTCACCCGACCAACCTCGCCGATCAGCTTGAAGATCGGAAGGTTCAGCGACAGATCGAGGAAGTAGTTCGTTCGCGTGAGCTTCTGCGAGAGCGCAACGATGTCCGAGGTCTGTGGGCCCAGCGGCGTGTTCTTCACCGTCGCCTGGACGAGTGCCGACTGATTGTAATTGTCTTTACCGACGCCAGCCGCGACTCCCAGCAGCAGCAGACTCTTGCTCGCGACGATACGGTAGGCCGAGGTCTTCACCTTGACCTCATTGATGAACACATCGAGGCTCGACGACGTGCCGGTGATGTTCGTCGTCGGCAGGTCGCGCTTCAGATAGGTGAACGAGACCCCGGGCACGACGAGCGACTCCTGCAATAGCCCGACCCGCACACCGTAGCCGAGCTGCAGGTTGCGCTCGGGCTTGATCTGCACGTCGTCCTCCTCGTCGCCGATGCTCGGCACGTAGGTGGCGCTCAGCAGCAGGTCGATGCCGCCGACGTTGGTGAGGCCCAGCGGTACGCCGCCGAACACGCCGATCGCGGCATCCGCCGTCGGAAGGCCGACGATCTGATTGCTCGCCGGGAGCGGGTTCGCGTCAGTACGCTGCACGCGACCGCTGGTGCTCGGCACGGGAAACGACTGCACGTCCGGAAGGTCGCCGTTGAAGACGTTGCCGCGAAGCCCGAGGGAGAAGTGAGGAGGCCCGCCGAGCGCGCCGCCGCGCCCGAGCGTCGCGTTGCCGCCCGCGAGGGCGAGGCCGAGCTGGGGCGCCATCATCTGGAACACATCCACCGCCATCTGGCAGGCGTCCTGCGAGGCGCGCGCCCGATCCGGGACCTGCACCCCGCCAACCGTGGTCGTCGTTCCGGCCGGACACGTATTGGCCGTTGCCTGCGCTTCGGAAGCCGACGCGCCGAGCAGGATGAGTCCCGCCCCGACGAACATCGCCTTTCTCATTCAAGCCTCGTTAGGTAATGCGCACCCGACCGGTTCCGCGCACCGTGCGCCCGAGCCGCCAGGCATCGACGTTGGCCGACGAGGCACTCGCCTCGACCGCGGCGGCGCCAGACTCGTCGGTGATCACCACCATGCCGACTCCCATGTTGAACGTTCGGTACATCTCGTCGCGCGACACCTGACCATTGCGCTCGAGCTGCACGAAGAGATTCGGGACTGGCCAGCTCGCACCGTCGATCACGGCGTCGAGCGTGTCCGGCAGTACCCGATTCACGTTCCCCGGCAATCCACCGCCGGTGATGTGAGCCATGCCATGGATCTTTCCGAGAATCGGTCTGAGCAGGGGCAGATACGACCGGTGGATGCGCAGCAGGACGTCGGCAACCGTCGCGGACTCGCCCGGGAACTGATCGCCGACCTGCAACCGCATTCGCTCGGCGACGATGCGTCGCGCGAGCGAGTATCCGTTCGTGTGCAACCCGCTGCTGGCCAGGCCGAGGATGACGTCGCCCTCCTCAACGCGATCCGCGCCGAGAATGGCGTCCTCTTCCACACACCCGACGATGAAGCCCGCCAGGTCGTAATCGGGCGGCGTGTAGATGCCAGGCATCTCCGCCGTCTCGCCACCGACGAGGGAGCAGCCGTTCTCGCGACAGCCCGCCGCAACGCCCGTCACGACGGCTTCGACGACTTCCGGCTCGAGCCGGCCCGCGGCGAAGTAATCGAGGAAGAACAGCGGCACTGCACCCTGCACGAGGATGTCGTTGACGCAGTGGTTGACGAGATCGTGTCCCACCGTGTGATGGCGTCCCGATTCGATCGCCACGCGCAGCTTCGTGCCGACACCGTCGGCGCTCGAGACGAGCACCGGCCGCTGGAAGCCGGCCGGGATGCGGAACATGCCACCGAAGCCACCGAAGGAGCCACGCGCGCCCGCGGTGAAGGTCGATTCGACCACGGCCCGGATGCGGTTCTTCACCGAATCCGACCGGTCGATGTCTACGCCGGCAGCGGCGTAGTCGAGTGGCTGCTCGTCGCTCACGGCGCGGCGTCCTCCTCGAACGCGACGAGGCGACGGAAGTCGGCCACTCGGTTCGCGATGTCGCTGGCGTCGATCTCCAGCAGGCGCTGCACCGAGAAGCGCTCGACGGCGAACGAGCCCATGGCGGATCCGTAGATCACGGCGCGGCGCAGGCTCGCGTCGCTCAGATCTCCCGTGCGCGCGACGTAGCCCATGAAGCCGCCGGCGAATGAGTCGCCGGCGCCGGTCGGATCGAACACGTCCTCGAGCGGGTACGCGGGCGCGAAGAAGATCGACTTCTCCTTGAACAGGAAGGCGCCGTGCTCGCCCTTCTTGATGATCACCATCGACGGGCCGTGCTCCATGATCCAGCGCGCCGCCTTCACGAGGTTCGTGCAATCCGTGAGCTGTCGGGCCTCGCCGTCGTTCAACGTGATCAGGTCGACGTGCTTGATCAGCTCGACCAGATCGGGGCGTCGGCTCTCGATCCAGAAGTTCATGGTGTCGCACGCCACGAGCTTCGGACGCTCCACCTGGCGGAGCACCTCGAGCTGCAGCCGCGGATCGATGTTCGCGAGGAAGACGAACGGCGCGTTGCGGAACTGCGTGGGGATCTTCGGGCTGAAGTGCGAGAACACGCCGAGGTGCGTTTCGAGCGTCTCGGCCGAGTTGAGATCGTGACGGTAGCGGCCGCGCCAGCGGAACGAGCGGCCAGTGGTCTGTTCCAGGCCCGCCATGTCGACGCCGCGCGTGCGCAGCGGCTCGAGCTGCTCCATCGGGTAGTCGTCACCGACGACGCCGACGAGCTGCACCGGCGAGAGGTGGCTGGCCGAGGCGGAGAAGAAGGTGCCGGAACCGCCGATGACGTTGTCCGCCTTGCCGAACGGGGTTTCCACGGAGTCGAGCGCGACGGAGCCGACGACGAGCACGGACATGGGCGGAGATGAAGGTGAAGGGTGGAAGGACCAGTAAGGCGTGGGGAGTGGGGAGTTCGGCGTGACGGCGTCTGCACTGCGTGAGCAGTTGCAGTCACTTCCCACCCCCCGATCCCCACCTCATCCAAGCGTCTACATCCGATCCGGTGCCGTGATGCCGAGCAACGACAGCCCGTTGCGGACGACGATCTGCGCGGCGCGTGCAAGGACCAGCCGCGCTCGCGTGATCGGCTCGGGCTCGTTGAGCACGTGCGCCTTGTGGTACCACAGGTGGATCTTGCCGGCCGTGTCGTGCAGGTACGTCGCGACGCGATGTGGCTCGAGCGCCTCCGCCGCACCGGCGATCAGGCTCGGAAAGTCGAGCAGCGCCTTCATGAGCGCGGTCTCCTCGTCCATCGTCAGGACGGAGAAGTCCGCGGCCGCCGGATCCACGCTCGCCGGATCGATCCCTCCGACGCGGAAGATGCCGGAGAGTCGCGCGTGGGCCATCTGGATGTAGTAGACCGGGTTCTCCTCGCTCTGCGATCGCGCGAGGTCGACGTCGAACGAGAGCTGCGAGTCGCCCTTCCGCATCAGGAAGAAGTACCGCACTGCATCACGTCCCACCTCGTCGATGAGATCGCGTACCGTGACGTAGCTACCGGCGCGCTTGGAGATCTTCATCTCCTCCCCGCTCTTCAGCACCGTCACCAGCTGGTGCAGCACGTACTCGGGGTAGCCTTCCGGAATGCCGATGCCGAGTGCCTGCAGCCCCGCGCGAACGCGCGTGACCGTGCTGTGGTGATCCGAGCCCTGCACGTTGATCGCGCGCGTGAAACCGCGCTCCCACTTCGTCACGTGGTATGCGACGTCGGGAACGAAGTAGGTGTAGGTGCCGCCCTTCTCGGCGCTCTTCCGCATCACGCGGTCCTGATCGTCACCGTATTCGGTGGTGCGCAGGAAGAGTGCGCCGTCCTTCTCGTAAGTCTTGCCGCTCGCGACCAGGGCCTGCACCGTGCGATCGACGCGGCCGTCGGTGTAGAGCGAGCTCTCGAGGTAGTAGGTGTCGAACCGAACGCCGAACGCCTGGAGATCGAGATCCTGCTCGTCGCGCAGCGCCTGCACGGCGAACGCGCGCATCGCCTCGAGGTCGTCTCCCGCGGCGTCATCGGGATGCGCCACGACGTACCGCTGCGCGATCTCGGCGATGTATGCGCCGTGATAGCCGCCGTCCGGGATCGCCAATGGCGCGCCGCGCAGCTCGCGAACACGCGCCTGGGTGCTGAGCGCGAGATTCTCGATCTGCACACCGGCGTCGTTGTAGTAGAACTCGCGAGAGACCGCCCAGCCCGTCCACTCGAGCAGCGACGAGATCGCGTCGCCCAGCGCGGCCTGTCGGCCGTGGCCGACATGCAGTGGCCCGGTGGGATTCGCGCTCACGAACTCGACGACGACGGGCAGCGCCTCACCCGCCGAGGTGCGCCCATAGCGCTCGCCTGCGGCCACGAGCGCCGCGATGCCCTGCGCGACGCGCTGCGCGTCGAGGCGAAAGTTGATGAATCCCGGTCCGGCGATCTCCGCCGACGCGATCCCCGCCGCCTGATGATCGACCGCGGCGACGATCCGCTGGGCTAGCTCGCGGGGCTTCTGACCGAGCGGCTTCGCGAGCACCATCGCGAGGTTGGTGGCCCAATCCCCGAACGACGGGTCACGCGGGCGCTCGAGGAGCGCCTCCGTGCCCCCGGCTGCGCCCAGGCTCACCGCCACGCGCGCGAGCTCCGCGCGCAGGGCGTCCAGACCGTCGCTCACTCGTCGCTGCTCGGCTTGGGTGCCGGTTTCGACTCGGCCGGCTTGGCCTCGCTACTCTTCGCCGAATCACCGCTGGAGGCGCTGGAGCTCGGCGCCGCCCCGTCACTGCCGTGGGAGGATCGTGAATCTGATTTCGCGCCGTCACCCTTGGCGCCCTCCACCTTCGCGGCCTCGCCCTTGGCGCCGTCACCATTGGCTTCGGACGGTGCCTTCTTCTTGTGCGCGTCCTTGCCGTAGTCCGTCAGGTAGAAGCCGGAACCCTTGAACACCAGGCCCGCGCCGCCGGATATCAGGCGCTCCGCTAGCTGCCCGCACTCGGGACAAGCGGCCTGGACCTCCGCCGTACCCATCGTGCGATAGAACCGCTCGAATTGGTGACCAAGCGGACAACGGAACTCGTAAGTTGGCATCGATATGAGACTTAGGCGGCTCGAAAGTATCTCCCAATAGTAGCCGCCAGCGGTGCTCGCTACAAGTCCACGAGTGCAGCGCGTACCGCTCGCTCACGACGAATTGCGAGTCGAGAGTCGCCTCGATCGCTAGTGCGAGTAGACCGAGAATCCGAGGAGAAGCTGGACGCGGCTCTCGTCCTCCACGTCGTCGTCGGCAAAGGTGTGCGCGAAGTTGAGCTCGGGCCGGAACGCGAACCGCGTCCCGATTGGCTTCTTCACTCCGAGCCCAATCCCCGCCGTGACGGCGCTCGCGCCATCGCTGCCCGAGAACTTCGTCGACGAGAAGGACGCGAAGGGCCGGAAATACGTCTGTGATCGCGAATACGACGGCGTGAGATGGTACAGCACGCCCAAGGTCAGCTCCGCCTCCGTGAAGGTGTCACCGCCGCCCTTGGCCACGGTGAGATTGAGCCGAGGCTCTATCTCCAACCGAGGCATCACGAAGAACCCGACCCGCACGGCCGATACGGGAACGTTCAACACGATGGCGCCGGGATCGAAGAGCGCCGTCACCGAAGCATCGGCGCCGAACTCGATGGGTGGGTTTTCACCGACCTGCGCTCGGGCGGCAGCAGGCAGTGCCAGGATAGCGACGGCGACCAGCGAAGCGGCGGGACGTTTCATCGTGGCTCCTTGGTTCTGTGAGTACCGCGCGAGAGCGTACGGCCGTTCGACGGCGCGTCGTCGCGCTGTCGCGAAACCGCAGGTGCGGGGATCAGGCGGTCGGACGGTAGGCGCCCCACGCCGAGCGAAGAATGTCGCTGATCTCGCCGACCGTCGCACGGGCCCGAACCGCATCCACGATGAGCGGCATGAGCGGACGGCGAGCGAGGGTGCCGCGATCGCTGCCCTGGTTGGCCGCTTCGCCGAGCGCATGGAGCGCTGCGCGGACCGCGGCCTGGTCGCGCCCCGCGCGCAGCTCGGCGAGCCGGCCGGCCTGGTCGCGCTCCAGCGCGGAGTAGTCGGGCGCCGGCATCACCGGCGTCTCGTCGCCGTCCGCGAAGCGGTTCACGCCGACGATCACGGTCTCGCCCCGCTCCACGCGAAGCTGGTGCTCGTACGCCGAGCGGCCGATCTCCTCCTGAAAGAAGCCAGCCTCGATCGCGCGCGCCGCGCCGCCGAGCGAGTCGACACGCTCGAGCAGCTGCATCGCCGCGGACTCCAGCGAGTCGGTCAGCTTCTCCACGTAATAGCTGCCAGCGAGGGGATCCGCGGTGATCGTGGCACCGCTCTCGAAGCCGACGATCTGCTGGGTGCGGAGCGCGAGCGTCGCCGCCTCCGCCGTCGGAAGCGACAGCGCCTCGTCGTAGCCGTTCGTGTGCAGCGATTGGGTGCCACCGAGCACCGCGGCCAGCGCCTGCACCGTCACGCGCACCACGTTGTTGAGCGGCTGCTGCGCCTGAAGCGTCACCCCCCCGGTCTGGGTATGAAACCGCAGCCGGCAGCTCGCGTCGCTCGCCCCGAAGCGGTCGCGCATCAGTCGAGCGTA
Source organism: Gemmatimonadaceae bacterium (assembly GCA_035265545.1). GTDB lineage: Bacteria > Gemmatimonadota > Gemmatimonadetes > Gemmatimonadales > Gemmatimonadaceae > AG11. The sequence goes on from DATFOL010000093.1 coordinate 8,603, forward strand.
GATGCGCCGCGCAGCGCGGAACTTCGCGACTTCCTCGAACAGGTCGTTGTGCGCCGCGAAGAAGAAGGACAGTCGTGGCGCGAACTCGTCGATCTCGAGGCCAGCGTCGCGTGCGCGGACGACGTACTCCATCGCGTTGGCGAAGGTGAACGCGAGCTCCTGCACCGCCGTCGATCCGGCTTCGCGGATGTGGTAGCCCGAGATCGAGATCGGGTTCCAGCTCGGCACCTCCTCGGCGCAGAAGCGGAAGATCTCGGTGATGAGCGCGAGCGATGGAACGGGCGGGTAGATGTACGTGCCGCGCGCCACGTACTCCTTGAGGATGTCGTTCTGGATCGTGCCGCCGAGCTTCGTGCGCGGGATGCCGCGCTCGTCGGCGACGACGACATACATCGCGAGCAGGATCGCCGCCGTGGCGTTGATCGTCATCGAGGTCGTCACGCGATCGAGCGGGATCTCCTCGAGCAGGACGTGCATGTCCTCCACGGTGTCGATCGCGACGCCCACTCGCCCGACCTCTCCGAGCGCACGCGGCGAATCGGAGTCGATCCCCATCTGCGTGGGCAGATCGAACGCGACGGAGAGCCCCGTCTGTCCTTTCTCCAGCAGCAGGCGGAAGCGCTCGTTTGTCCGGCGTGCCGTGCCGAACCCGGCGTACTGCCGCATGGTCCACAGTCGGCCGCGGTACATGGTCGGCTGGACCCCGCGCGTGAACGGGAACGCGCCCGGGTCGCCGAGATCACGGTCGTAGTCGACGGGCGCGTCGTCCGGCCGATAGACCGGGGCGATGGAGAGCCCCGATGGGGAGAAGCGCTGTTCGCTGATGCGTGTGCCTCTAGGCGCCGATGAGAGCCGTGCCGTTCGGCGCGAGAATCTGCATCGCGAGGTCGACGTCGCGCTTCGAGCCCATGAAGAGCGGAACACGCTGGTGCAGCTCCGTCGGCTGCACGTCGAGCACGCGAGTCTTGCCGTCGATCGCCGCGCCTCCCGCCTGCTCGCAGATGAACGCGAGGGGATTGGCCTCGTACAGCAGCCGCAGCTTCCCGTTCGGGCTCTTGCGGCTGGGCGGATAGCAGAACACGCCACCGCCGAGCAGGTTGCGATGGAAATCGGCGACGAGCGAGCCCACGTAGCGCACCGTGAGCGGCGTGCGGTCGCTCTCGAGCCCCCGGTAGTGCCGCATGAGCTGCTTGGTGGGCTCGTCCCAGTACTGCTCGTACGAATCGTTCACCGAGAGGAACTGTCCCTCCTCCGGCGTGCGGATGTTGGGGTGCGAGAGCAGGAACTCGCCGATGGACGGATCGAGGGTGAAGCCGTGCGCGCCCTGGCCGGTGGTGTACACGAGCATCGTGCTCGACCCGTAGATGACGTAGCCCGCCGCGACCTGGCGGCGTCCCGGTTGGAGGAGATCCTCCATCTCGCCGTGCCGCCCGCGCGTGATCTTCTGCACGATGCTGAACACGGTGCCCACGGGGACGTTGACGTCGATGTTGGACGAGCCGTCGAGCGGGTCGAACAGGAGGCAGTACTTGCCGCACTTGAATCCCTCGGGGATCGGGATGATCCCAGGCTCCTCTTCCGAGGCCATCGCGCACAGCCGTCCGCCGTGATCGACGGCCTTGACGATGGTCTCGTTGGCGAAGACGTCCAGCTTCTGCTGGATCTCCCCCTGCACGTTCGCGTCGTTGGTCGCACCGAGGATGTCGACCAGGCCGGCGCGGCGGACCTTGTTGGCGATCATCTTGGCCGCCAGCGCGAGATCGTACAGGATGCCCGACAGCTCGCCCGTGGCTTCGGGGTGCAGCTTCTCCTGCTCGATGATGAAGCGCTCGATCGTGACGACGGACGTCGAGGTGTGCTGGACCACGGTGTACCTCTACACGGTGGGAGGACCGTCGGCTGTGCGGCTCGCGGCGAACTGGCGAGCGTCCGTCTCGTACGGATTGCGCGAGTAGCCGTACCGCAGGCTCCGCCACACGTACCGGAGCGGAAAGGCCCGATCTTCTGCAAACTGGTGGACGTGCCGGAGTTCGTGCAAGAGCAGTTCCGGCGCGAGCGGAGCGCCCGGCGCGAGCCAGATCGTGCGGCCGAGTGTGATGCCCGCCACCGTCGATCGGCCGAGGCACCACCCGCCGATGCGCACGGGAAGCCCGCCGCGCCGCCACCGCGCCGCGGAGAGCTCGGGATATCGCTGCAGCAGCGCGGGTGGCAGCGTCACCGCGTGGCCCACGAGCGCGCTCCAGAACGCACCAACCGTGCGCGCCACCGGTCGGCCGTCTGGCGCCTTCATGGATCCGGCCGGGCCGGAATCGACCACCGTTCGTCGCGCGCCTCCACTTCGAGATGCCGTCCATCCGTGCTCACCACGATGGTGCCTGCGCGGTCGGTGCGCAGCACCTGCACGCCGGAGTCGCGCAGCGACTGCATCACCTCCGGGCTCGGATGACCGTACGTATTGTGCGCGCCGACGCTCACCAGCGCGAGGCGCGGCCGCACCGCACCGAGGAATCGCGGCGTCGTGCTCGTCCTGCTGCCGTGATGACCGACCTTGAGCACGTCGGCGGCGAGCGCGGCCGGGTCGTGCGCCAGCAGCCACTCCTCCTCCTCCGCCTCGGCGTCCCCGGTGAAGAGGAACCGGATGCGACCAACCCGCGCGACGAGCACGGTGCTGGCCAGGTTCGCGTCGGAGAGTCCGGACGCCCATGCGGAATCAGGCGCCAGCGCGGTGAGAGTCACCTCGTCCACGCGGATCGAGTCTCCGGGATGCACGCGCTGCCAGGGGATACCGTCGCGCGCCGCTACACCGAGCGCGGCGAGGTAGGAAGGCGTCGTCCCGATGTAGCCGGGATCGAGGAAGCGCGCTGGCCGAAGGGCCGCGAACACGGACGCGGCGCCGCCGACATGATCGGCGTGTGGGTGCGACAGCACGAACAGCGCGAGGCTGCCGCCGCGGTGGGCGAGGTATGGCACCACCGTCGACCGGCCCGCGTCGCCGCCGAGCCAGCTTCGTCCCGCGTCCACGAGTATCCAGCGGTTCGCCCTCGTGCGGAGCGCGATGGCGTCGCCCTGCCCCACGTCGAGCACGTGCAGCTCCGTCGCAGGCCGACCGCCGCGCAGCAGCGGCAGCAGCACGAGCGACGCGAGCGCGGTCGCACCGGTGATGATTGCGCGCGCTGGTCGGGTAGCGGCGCAGGCGACGAGTGCCGCCGTCGCAGCCACTCCCGCCAGGATTGCCGAGCTGGTGGACGGCACGATTGTGGGCGCGCCGCCGGGAATTGCGGCGCCGGCGCGCGCGATCCAGTCGAACGCGACGATCAGCACGTGGGCGGCGTCGGCAGAGAGCCGCTCGATGGGCGCGATCGGAATGGAGAGCGCGAGGAAGAGCACGGGCTGCAGCACGCCCATGATCGGGTCGGCGAGCAGGTTGGTGAGCGGGCCGACGAGCGCGACGCGTCCGATGCTCCACGCCACGAGCGGTGCCGTCGTCACGGTTGCGACCACGCTGATGATCGCGCCCGATGCGACGGTGCGGCGCGATCCGCGCCACGCGCGTGGCACGACCCGCCGAGCGAGCATGCCTCCCGAGACGAGCGCCGCGGTACCCGCCACACTGAGCTGCCATCCGAGATCGAGCACGGTGCGAGGCACGACCAGCGGCGCCGCCGCGCCGAGCGCGAGGATCGCCCAGCGACTGGTCGGGCGCTGACGAAGGCGGCTCGCATTGAGCACACCCAGCATCACGGCCGCGCGCACCGCTGGCGGCGGCGCGCCGATCCCCGCCACGTACACGACGAGCAGCGCGAGCGACACGACGCGGGTCGGCGCGCGCGGGAGACGCAGCGCCGCGCCCAGCAGCTCGAGCGCCAGGGCGATGATGCCGACGTGAAGCCCGGAAACGCTCAGCATGTGCACGAGGCCAGCATCCGCGTATCGCTCACGCTGCGCGGCGTCGATCGCCCCCATGTCGGCGATCACGAGCGCACGCACGATCGGCGCGTCTCCGCCGAACAGCCGGTCGATGCGCGCGCCAGCCCGTGCGCGTGCGCGCGGAAGGACACCATCCACTCCGACGGCGCGGAGCCTTCCGTCCTGCACCAGCACCGAATGCTCCTGCACCGAGGCTCGGCCGGAGAGCTCGAGCACCTCGCCCGGGGCGCCGCGCCCCGACGCAACGAAGACGGTCGCGCGCCGCCGACAGCCGCCGGCCGAGAGCGTTCCGCGCGCGACGCCTCCTTCGTCTGCGCGACGTTCGACGCGGAGGGTCCACGACCGGAGGGCACCGAGCCTCGCCGCACACGAGCGTTCCTGCGCGCCCTCCGCGACCGAGACGAGCACGCCGCCCGCGGCGATCGCGGCGACGCCGCCGATCCAGGCACGCTTCGCCCGCAGGGCTCCCAGCGCGAGCCCTGCCAGCACGATGGTGGCGATGGCGGCGTGCCGTTCCGCGAGGACGAAGCCGGCGAGCAGACCGGCGGCGTACGCGAGCGCGCTCCAGGCGACGAGAGGCATCGCGCAGATATCGCGCGCGTCCCGCTCGCTCCGTCATCAGTTGGAGCCCGGGCGGCACGAAACGCCGCCCGGCAAGGCGAGGCTAGCCGGCCATCGGCAGCGGCTGGCGCTCGCGGACGATCGCGCCGGTGAATGTCGAGCCGGTGGTACCGGTGAGCTCCACGGTCAGGTAGCGGCCGAGCATCGACGCATCGCCGGGGACGAGGACGGTCTTGAAGTCGCGCGTACGCGTCATGAGCATCGCCTCGCCACGCTTCGCCTCACGCTCCACCAGCACCTCGTGCCGCGTGCCGAGCAGCCCGAGATTCCGCTGTCGCGCCCCGGCACGCACGAGCGCGACGAGCCGCTGCAGGCGCTCGCTCGCGACGTCGGCTGGGACGGACAGCTCGGCGGGAAGTCGCGTGGCGGGGGTACCGTCGCGCGGCGAGAAGATGAAGGTGAAGGCGTCGACGAAGCCGATCGCCTCCACAGCGCGCAACGTCTCCTCGAAGTCCTCGTCCGTCTCGCCGGGGAAACCGACGATGACGTCCGTGGTGAGCGCGAGCCCCGGCACGGCCGCGCGCAGGCGAGCGACGCACTCGAGGTATTCCTCGCGCGTATAGCGACGCAGCATGCGCTTGAGCGTGCGCGACGAGCCGCTCTGCATCGGCAGGTGCACGTGCTCGCACACAGTCGGTACTTCGGCCAGTGCGGCGATCACCCGGTCGCTGAAATCGTTGGGATGCGGGCTGGTGAAGCGCACCCGCCGGATGCCTGGCACACTGCCCACCCGCCGCAGGAGGTCGGCGAAGTCGTGCCGCCCATCGTCGTACGAGTTCACGGTCTGACCGAGCAGCACGACCTCGCTCATGCCGTCGGCGACCACTCCCTCCACCTCGCGGATCACGTCCTCCAATCGGCGGCTCCGCTCCGCTCCGCGGGTGGAGGGCACGATGCAGTAGGTGCACCGATAGTCGCACCCGCGCTGGACCGGGATCCACGCCTTCACGTTGTCGAACCGGCGGGGAGCGAAGTCCTCGTAGTGCTCCTCCAGATCGAACGTCGTGGCGATGGCGCGCTCGCCGCGCCGCGCGCCGTCCACGAGCGCCGGCAGCGCACGATACCCGTCGGGTCCAATGACGAGCGAGACGTGCCGAGCCTTCTCGAGCAGCGTGGGCCCGAGCCGCTGCGCCATGCAGCCGGTGACGCCCATGACGGTGTCGGGCTTCATGTGGCGCTTCAGCTCACCGAGCCGGCCGATCACGCGCTGCTCGGCGTGATCGCGGATGGCGCACGTGTTGACGAGAATGACGTCCGCCCCGTCCGGCTGATCCACCGGCGTATAGCCAGCGCTGGCGAGCTTCCCGAGCATCAACTCGGAATCACTCACGTTCATCTGACAGCCGTACGTCTCGACGTAGACCGTCGGGCGCTGCTCGGAGGACATCCTTTGAATCTAGCGCGGGGCCGGCTCGAGCGCCTCTGCCGCGAGCCGTCCGTCGCGCAGGACGAGCGTCGCGTCGAACCGCATCGACCGCGCGGGAGCCGAGGCATCGAGCTCCACCTCGAGGTAGTCCTCGGACAGTCCACGCGGCGATTCACCTCGCGCGATCACCACCACGTCGGCGGCGGCACCAGCACGCGACCGCCGGTGCGCGTCGCTCTTCGAGCTCGCGAGCTCGCGCAGCTCGGCGGCGCGGGCACGTGCAATCCGCGGCGCGACCGGGTCGGGCAGACGCGCGGCTGCAGTGCCGGGCCGTTCGGAATACGGAAAGACGTGGAGCGACGTGAACGGCAGCGCGCGCACGAACGCGAGGGTCGCCGCGTGATCCTCCTCTCGCTCACCCGGGAAGCCGGTGATCACGTCGGCGCCGAGCGCGAGCACGGGCGCGCGCGCCGCGAGCCGCTCGACGGCAGTGGCGTAGGTCGCGGCGGTATACCAGTGGCGCCCCATCCGTCTGAGCAGCCGGTCCGAGCCCGACTGCAGGGGGGCGTGCAGGTGGGGCGCGATGCGTCCTGGCGTCCCGACCAGAAGCTCGCCCAGTCGCTCGTCCACCTCCGTCGCCTCGATCGAGGTGAGCCGGAAGCGGACGTTCGCCACGTCGCGTACGAGTCGCTCCACGAGCACGCCGAGCGAGAGTCCGCGCTCCCGGCCCCAGCTGCCGATGTGCACGCCGGTGAGCACGATCTCGCCATGGTGCTCGGCGAGGGCACGTGCTTCGGCTACGAGCGCGTCGGCGGGGCGGCTGCGATTGGCGCCGCGCGCGAACGTCGCGACGCAGAAGGTGCAATGCTCGTCGCAGCCATCCTGGATTCGCAGCAGCGCGCGCGCGCCCGACTGTCGCGTCGTGCCGGTCGGCGACGATGCATCGAGCCCGATCGCCGCGGCGACCGTCGCAAGGTCGGCGCCCGCGACGAGCGCCCGCACCGTCGGCAGGGCGGCGAGCGGCGCGGTCGCATCGGCGGCCTGCCCGGACGCACACCCCATCACCACCGAGCGCAGCCCCGGGTTTCGGCGCGCGGCGCGGCGCACCTGCTGCCGCAGATCGGCCACCGCGTCCGCGGTCACCGCGCAGCTGTTGAACACCGCGACGTCCGCGTGCTCGGGCGCGTCGACGATCGTCGCGCCGCCCGCCTCTGCCAGCCGTCGCACCGCCTCGCTGTCGTACTGGTTCGCGCGACAGCCGAAGGTGCGCAGGTACAGCTTCACGACGAGAGGCCGCTGCCGATCGGAGCGGAGTTCGCCGGCGGATGCTCGGGGAGCCAGAAGTGGAACGCGCTCCCCTGACGCTCCGGTCCGCTCTTCACCCAGATGCGGCCGCCGTGCGCTTCGACGACCAGCTTGCAGAACGCCAGCCCCAGCCCGGAGCTCCGGACGCGCGGGATGTGGCGGGTCTTCACCTGCTCGAACTTCCGGAAGATGATGTCGTGGTACTCGGCCGGAATGCCTACGCCATCATCCGCGACGGTGAACAGGGTGCCGCCGCTGTCGGTGCGCGCGCCGAGCCTGACGGTGACGGCGCGCGACGAGTGCGTGAGCGCGTTCTGGATCAAGTTGCTGAATACGCGCTTGATCAGCTGCTGGTCGGCGTCGACCGCACGCGCATCGCTGGCCACTTCGAGCACGAGCCGCGCACGCTCTTGCTGCACGCGGATCTCCCACTCGCGCGCCACCTCGTCGAGCAGCGGCTTGGGGGCGAGTGGCGCGAGGTGCAGTGCGAGTCGCGACTCCTCGAGCCGCGCCACCTCGAGCAGATCCTCGATCAGCGCGAGCAGATCCTGCGCACGCGCCTCGGCCTCGCCGAGCGCCTTGCGCTGGTTCTCGGTGAGCGGTCCGAAGTCACCGTCGATCAGCATCTCCATCGCGCCGATCACCGACGTGAGCGGCGACTTGAGGTCGTGGACGATCATCTTCATGAGATCGTCGCGGACCTTCTCGAGCTCCTTCTGCTTGCGGAGGCTCTCCTCGAGCGCGTCGGTCGCCGCCTTGAGCTTGAGCAGCGAGCGCACGCG
>DATFOL010000094.1:0-8162 GCA_035265545.1 Gemmatimonadaceae bacterium
GATGATGGTGGGCCTGATGTGGAACTGGTCGTTCCCGATCAACAAGAGCCTCTGGACCAGCTCGTACGTGCTCTTCACCGGCGGGCTGGCCGCGCTCGCGCTGGCCACGGTGATGTGGATCGTCGACTTCAACCGCGTGCGGCGCTTCACCACGCCGTTCGTCGTCTACGGCGTCAACCCGATCGTCGCCTTCGTCGGATCGGCGGTGATTGCGCGCTGCCTCTACTCGATCTTCAAGGTCACCTACGCGGGCGAGCGCATCTCCCTCCAGCAGGGGATCTACCGCGCGCTCTTCGAGTCGTGGCTCTCGCCGGTGAATGCGTCGCTTGCGTTCGCGATCGCCTTCGTCGCCTTCTGGTACGGCATCCTCCTTCTGCTGCACCGGCGTGGGATCATCCTCAAGGTGTGACGTCTCCCTCTTCGGTTCGTTGACTGCTCGTTCGTCCGTATGAATCGCTCCTTGGTCTCATAGACCACTCTTCGCTCTCCCGGCATGCTTGCGTCCGTCATTGGAACGCGAGTTGCCACCTCCCAACGCGATGCAACATCACTTTCGTCGCGCGCGCCTGTCTCGCGTCGCTGTCCTCGTCTGCGCCACATTCGCCGTGCTCGCCCCGGGCGAGTCGCTGTACGCTGCGCCCGCGAGCCACGTAGCCGTGTCGGCGCCGCTCGAGCCGCAGGCGTCCAGCCGCTCACGCGCCAAGAACCAGTCCAAGCGCACGACGCGACGCCGGACGCCCGTCCGGCGCGCCAGTCGCCGCTCGACACCCGTCGCGTCCATCGCGTGGACCTCGCCGCACGGTGCCGCCGCGCTATCGACCGATCTGGCGGGGATGATCTCGACGCGCATCCGCAGCGGGCAGTTCGGCGCCATGGTCGCCTCGCTCACCCGCGGGGACACGCTCTTCGCGCAGAACGCCGGCACGATGATGCAACCGGCGTCCACGATGAAGCTCTTCTCCACCGCGGTCGCGCTCGACCGGTACGGCCCCGAGCACAGCTTCTCCACCGACGTGTTGCGCGACGGCGCACTGGATGCGAACGGCGCGGTGAACGGTAATATCTTCCTGCGCTCCGACGGCGATCCGTCGATGTCCGCTCGCTTCTACCGCGATCCGAACCTGCCGACGGCGACTCTGGCGCGCGCGGTGGCCGCGGCAGGGGTGAAGCACGTGAAGGGCGATCTGGTGTTCGACGCGACCGCGTTCGACGATCGGAAGATCCCCGAGGGATGGAAGTCGACTTATCTCGGCGCCGCGTACGCCGCGCGCGTTTCGGCCCTCTCGCTCAACGAGAACATCGTCTGGGTCGTCGTACAGCCGGCGGGACGCGCCGCGGCGGTGACGCTCGAGCCGATGACAACGACGATTCCCGTGCGCAGCAAGGTCCGCCTCGTCGGCGGGCGTGGCGGCCGGATCGTGGCCCGGCGCGCCGCCGACGGTGGGATCGACGTGAGCGGATCGATCGGGGCGTCGAGCGGGCCGCTCCGCTACTCGCTCGTCGTCGACGATCCGGCGCTCTTCACCGCGGGCGCGCTCCGTGCCGCGCTCCAGACGGTGGGCATCACCGTGGACGGCGCGGTGAAGCCGGGCAAGACGCCGGCGGGCGCCGAGAAGGTTGCGAGCCTCCCTTCGCCCCCGCTGTCGCGCATCGTGTCGGAGATGAACCGCGAGAGCATCAACATCGTCGCCGAGCTGCTCTACCGCGACGCCGCTCGCGCCACGGCACCGAACGGCATCGGCTCGGCGGAGACGAGCCTCGCGAACCTCCGCGACTTCCTTCAGAAGAAGGTCGGCGCCAATCCGGAGGAGGTGCGTGCCTACGACGGGTCCGGACTCTCCACGCTCGACTACATGACGCCGCGCGTGATGATCCAGCTGCTGGGCTACGCCCACAAGGGACCGTGGTCGTCGGCGTTCCACGGCTCGCTGCCGGTGGCCGGCGAGTCCGAGCTGCTGCGGCTCCGGATGCGCTCGACCCCCGCCCAGGGAAACCTCCACGCCAAGACGGGGACCACCAACACGGTCGTCGGACTGGCCGGCTACGTCACGGCCCGGAACGGAGAGGTCCTCGCGTTCTGCTTCCTCTACAACGGCAACGACCGCTGGAACGCGAAGGCCACGATCGACGCGATGGGCGCGACGCTGGCGAATTTTGTTCGGGAGTGAGCGGCGCTTCGCGCCGCTAGTGACTCAGTGACGTAGTTAACGGCCTCGGAAAGCAGGTGCTTCCCGAGGCCGTCACTGAGTCACTGAGTCACTGAGTCACTGCGTTCTGGTCACCCAGCCACTGTCTCCCTCAACTCGATCCCCCGCGCCCGGAGCTCCGCGATGTACGCCTCCGCCGGCATGCACTCGTCGGGGGTCCATACGCCAGGCGGGCCGACCTGGCCGCGCGCCTGCATCTGGCCCGTGATCGACAGCGAGTAGCCGGTCGTCCGCATCATCGCGCTGATGCCGTGCGTCCCGTCGTAGCGATCGACGAGATCGAAGCGACGCTCGGCCGGACGACCGTCCTTCGTGCCGCGCACCGTCACCCGTAGCGCGAGAAGGTCGGGGCCCTTCGCCTTCGTGAGCTTGGGGCCGACCACGGTGAGAAAGACGTCGCGCGGTGCCACCTTGATCCCTTTCACGTCCACGGGCTCGAGGTCCAGGAGTCCGAGCTCGCGGATCGTGTGCATGATCTCGGCGTGGCCGGGATAGCGCAGCGTCTTGTACTCCATCTCGGGGATGACGCCCTCGTACCGGAACGCCATCGTCGAGAGGCCCCCTGCAGTGTGAAACGCCTCGAGCGTTCCGACTGGCGCGGGGAACTCGACCGGCTCGCGCTCGGACAGCGCCGTCACCTGCGTGCGCTGGCCGTCGCGAAGCACCCACGAGCGGGTCGTGTAGTAGTCGAGCACCCCTTCGAGCGAATAGACGACCTGATAGTTGAGCGGCGGCTGTGGGTTTTGCGGCAGCCCGCCCACGTAGATGCGAACCGACGCCACCGAGTCGAGCTGGCGGATGCCATACTCCGCCAGGATGTTCACCATCCCTGGCGCCACGCCGCAGTCGGGCACGATCGTCAGGCCCTTGGCCGCGGCGCGCTCCGCCAACGACTTCTGCTGGAACACGATCTCGGTGTTGCCGCCGAGGTCGCAGAAGTGCACGCCGGCCTCGACCGCGCATTCCGCCAGCGCAAAATTGAAGTAGTACGGGATGGCACTCATCACCGCGTCCGACTCGCGCATCACGGCGAGCACGGCATCATGGTCTCGGACGTCGAGCGTCGTCGGGATGAGGCGCGGTCCGGAGTGCGGCTTCAGGAACTCGGGAAGGTGATCGAAGCGAAGGTCGGCGAGTCGGACCTGACTGACCTCGGGATTCTGCAGCAGGTCGTACGCGCACGCCGAGCCCTGCAGGCCAGCTCCGAGAACGAGCATTCGCATCGAGCGTCATCTCCGTGTAGTTGGACGGAGCGGGAAATGTAACCGGGCGCCCAGCGGTTCGGGCCGCATGCCCGTGCGCGCACGATCCTGGCATCACGATGCTCATATGACTCCATCATTCTCAGCCGTCACCGGCGAAACGGCCTGGCGACGCCATCTGATCGACGACGACGCTGGCATTCGCGCCCTGCTCGAGCGCACCCGGCGCATCGCGGTGCTCGGGATCAAGACCCCCGAATCCGGCCAGCCGGCCTACTACGTGGCCGAGTACGCGAAGCGCGCGGGGTATGAGGTCGTCCCGGTCCCGGTCTACTATCCGGAGATCAAGGAGATTCTCGGCGAGCCCGTCTACCGCAGCGTAGCCGCCATCCCGGGCGAGATCGACATGGTCAACGTCTTCCGTCGGCCGCGAGACATCGACGCACATGTGGACGACATCCTGGCCAAGCGCCCGTCGTCGGTCTGGTTCCAGCTCGGCATCCGCAACGACGCCGCGGCGGAGCGGTTCGCGCGCGCGGGCATCGACGTCGTGCAGGACCGCTGCCTCTTGGTGGAGCTGGGCGCGATCGGACGCTGAGCGCCCGGCACGTCGGCTAACGCACGACGAGCAGCCCGTGCGGCAGATCGAGCTGCCACCAGCGCGGCGTGAGCTCTCGCAGCGCCGCGTCGAGTGAGCGTACCCGGCCCGGCGCGAGCAGGACGCGCACGTCGTCGCTCGAGCGAAGCACAGGGTAGCGCCGGCCTACCGCTCCGAGCGCCGCACGCGGATCGGCGTGCAGCCGCAACAGGTGATCGGCCACGTCGAACGCCGGGACGAAGCCTTCGATCGTCTCGATCCCGACCCGCGGGTTCGCACCCGACGCGCTGTCGAACGCGACCATCCGCGGGACCAGATCGGCCCAGAGCGTGTCGCCAGGTGCCGCACGCTCCAACGGGAAGCGCAGCAGCGCTCCTCGGCTCATCGGAGGCCGTACGGCGATGGTGGAATCACGAGTCAGGAACGCCGTGCGCTCCCGCCAGTCGAGCAGCGTGCGAATGGGTGTCGCGAGTGCGCGCGCGCTCGACGCCGGCAGCCCGAACTCCGCCGCTTCCTCGATGAGCACGAGGCCTGGCTTGAGCGCGCCCTTCATCGCGAGGTAGCGCCCGAGCCGCGCCCGGACCACCGGGTCGCGCGGTCGGCTGCGCGCATCGGCGTAGAGCATGTCCTCGGCCTCGCGCCAGCGGCCCGCGTCGAGCAGCGCGTCCGACTCCGAGCGCGGGAGCACGCCATCCTGCGCGTGAGAACCCCGCGATGCGATCGCCAGCAACGCGCCCGCGAGCAGCATGCGATGGCGGAACGTCATAGTCGATTGATGCGTGCGAGGAGCGTGGAGTCCGGATCGGCCGCGAGCGATGTCGGCCGCTTCGCGTAGCGGCCAGGCAGCGAGATCTCGGCGCGCGATCGTGCCGGCACAGGCGCGACGAGCCGGTGCGCGACACCCTCCGCGTCTGTCACGACGACGGTGAGCGGCAGCGCGTACGCGCCGAACTTTCCCTCCTGGAGCACGAGCACCGAGACGGTGCCGGTCGCCGCATCGTACGCCCAGCCGATCGTCGGCTCGGCGAACCCCGGCCGCTGCAGCCATTGAGCGAAGAACGTGTCGAGCGGGCGGCCCGACGACCGCTCCAGCTCGCGACGCAGGTCGTCGCTCACCGCCGTGCCGTGCCGATGGGCCGCGTAGTATGACCGGATGCCGCGAAAGAACGCGCTGTCGCCGAGCTCGCGATGCAGCATCGAGAGCACGAACGCACCCTTGTCGTAGCTATTGGCGTTGAGCAGCGCGAGATAGTGAGTCTCCGCCGTATCGATCACCGGCCGCTTCGCCACGTCGGTATCGGCGAGCACCTTGGCGCGCATCGACGACAGAGCATGGCGATAACCGAGATCGCCGCGCGCCTGCCGCTGAAAGAGCGCGTCGAAGTACGTCGAGATGCCCTCGGACAGCCACAGGTGCGCCCATTCGCGCTCGGTCACCGCATCGCCGAACCACTGATGCGCCATCTCGTGTGCGAGGAGACCCTGCGACACCTTCTGCTCCGGAAACAGCTTGGTGTCGTAGAAGATCGCGCTCGCGTTCTCCATGCCGCCGAATCGCGTCGAGGACTGGATGTGCGCGAGCTTCTCATACGGGAAAGGCGCGACGAGCCGCTCGAACAACGTCATGATCGAGTCGGCGACGGCGAACGCACCTGGAAGCCAGCCGCGGTTCTCGGGAAGCACGTACACCGATTGCCGCACACACGTCCCGTCCTCGCCCCGGTGACACGCGGACTCGGCGAGGTCGAACCGCACGAGCGGACCGGCCGCGATCACCATCATGTAGGTCGCGATTGGCCGGCTCTCGCGCCAACGCGTCTCGAGCATCGGTCGCCCGCCGACGGTCACGCGCGTCGTGCCGAGCAGCGCGCCGTTCGCCACGACGGTACGTGCTACCGGCGCACGGACCGTCCAGCTCACCGTCGCCTTGTCGCTCGGGTGATCCACGGTGGGGAGCCACTGCCGCGCGCGGTCGGGCCAGTTGTCGCCGAACCACGTCCAGCGGCCCTTCTCGTCCTTCCGCACGACGAGCCCGTCGTTCACGGGACCATCGTACACGACGCGCACGCGGACGCTGTCGCCCATCGCGCCGTCCAGAGGCACGTCGAGCCGATTGCCGGCATGTCGCGCACTCACCCTCCGGCCGTTCACCTGGACCGCGCGCACGTGCAGCGCATCGAACAGATCGAGCCGCAGGCGCGCCGCCGACGGCGCCCGGCGAACGCTCACCGTGACGTCGCCTTGCAGAAACGTTCCCGTATCGGGCAGCACGAGCCGCACGTCGTAGTCGAGCGCGTCGATACCCCGCTGATAGGCCGAGCCGACCGGCGCCGGTTGTGGGCGCGCCTGCGCGCGGGCGGTACGCGCGCCGAACGTCAGCATCGCCGCGCCGGCAAGCGCCAGCATGGGCACACACCGCAATGGATCAGCGTGCAAGGCAGTAGATCGCATCGCCCGTGTCATCCGATCGGCCCTCCTCGTGCTCAGCGCGCGAAGAAGCGTCCGAGCCGGCTGCTCTCCTCGCCATCGTGCTTCGCGGCCAGGGCGAGCGCGTTCGCGAACTCCGGTGCCGTCGCGTACCGATCGTTCGGATCGCGCTGCATCCCCCTCGCCAGCACTCGTTCCACGCCCTCGTGCAGTCCGAGCTTCGGCGCGGCCTGTCGGAGCGGAAGCGGCTCGCTCCGCAGACGCGCGATCATCATCTCCTGCTGGGTGCGCCCGCTGAACGGAAGCTTGCCGCTCAGCATCTCGTACGTCATCAGCGAGAGAGAATACACGTCGGTACGTGGATCGAGCGGCCGCCCGCGCAGCTGCTCCGGGCTCATGAACTCCGGCGTGCCGAGGATGATTCCGGTCGCGGTCAGCTTCTGCAGCTCGGCGTCGGCACGCCGCTCCTTGGCGAGCCCGAAGTCCATCACGACGGCGCGCTCACCATCGCCGGGAATGGGGCAGATCATCACGTTCTCGGGCTTGAGATCGCGGTGCACGATCTTCAGCTCGTGCGCCACGTGCAGCCCGGCCGCGATGTCGCGGACGTGGCGCACCACTTCTTCGATCGGGAGCGTGCCCATCCGATTGTTGCGGTCGGAGAGCACCTCGCCTTCGACGAACGGCATCACTACGTACACCAGCCCGTCCGGCGTCTCCCCAAGACGGATGATGTGACACACGTTCGGGTGCGCGAGCCGCATCCCGAGGCTCGCCTCCCGGCGAAGACGCGCCATGGCGTTGGCGTCGCTCGACAGCGCGGCGGAGAGCACCTTGATCGCATATCGGTCGTCGGACGCGATGTCCTTCGCCAGGTACACGAACGACATCCCGCCCTCGCCGATCTTCTTCTCGATACGATAGCGACCATCGAGCACGCGGCCGGTGAGATTGCCGTGCATGGCCGTGCTCGGTGGATCGGCGCGGCCCGCCACGGTCTCGCGCGACGTGCCCTTCTCGGCGACGAACACCAGCTTGCTGCCGTCCCGCGTGCAAAAGCGCGCCTCGTCGTCGTACGTCTTGCCGCACGCCGGACAACGGTTCATTGCGTCAGCGCTCCGCGAACAGCGACTGCACGCCGCTCCACTCGATGTTCCCGCCGCTCAGGACGGCCACGGTGCGCCCGCGCGGCATCACCAGCCGCTCCAGGAGGGCGGCCACGGTGATCGCACCACTCGGCTCGCTCACGAGCTTCACCCGGTCGAACAGCGCACGCATCGCGCTGCGAAGGGCGCCGTCCTCCACCGTCACCACCTCGTCCACGTATACCATGTGATGCGCGAACGGCAGATCGCCGACCGCCACGGCAAGCAGTCCGTCGGCGAGACCCGACGTGCTCGCCAGGCGCACCGGGCGCCCCGCCGCGCGTGCGCGCGTGAGCTTCGCCGCGCCCGCCGGCTCGACGCCGACGACGCGCGCGTTGGGGGCGCGCAGCTTGATCGCCGCCGCGGTGCCCGCGCTCAGCCCACCACCGCCCACCGGCACCAGCACTGTGCCGACATCGGGAAGATCTTCGGCGATCTCGAGCCCGACAGTCCCCTGCCCGGCAACGATCCACGGGTGGTCGTATGGCGGAACCATGGTGAGCCCCTCCGCCTCCACGAGCTGCACCGCGCGCTCCCACCGGTCCTCGGTCGTGGTCCCGGCGAGCTCGATCCGCGCGCCGAG
>DATFOL010000095.1:0-4092 GCA_035265545.1 Gemmatimonadaceae bacterium
GCAGCCTCGACCGGCCCATCGCCGAGGCGATGACGAAGAACCTCGTCACGGCACCGCACGGGACGACGCTAGACGAGGCGGAGCGGATCCTCGCGAAGCACCGGGTCGAAAAGCTGCCCGTGGTCGACGGCGACGGGCGGCTGAAGGGACTGATCACCGTGAAGGACATCCACAAGCGGCGGCAGTTCCCCGGCGCGAACAAGGACGAGATCGGCCGGCTGCGGGTCGCCGCGGCGATCGGCGCGGGTGGCGACTTCCTGACGCGGGCCCGCGCGCTGATCGATGCCGGCGTCGATGCGCTCGTCGTCGATACGGCGCATGGCCACGCCGTAGCGGTGCTCGACGCGACGGCGCAGGTTCGTGATGCCTTCCCCGAGGTGCAGCTCATCGCCGGCAACGTGGCCACGCGCGAGGGTGCTCGCGCCCTCGTGGAGCGCGGCGTCGACGCGGTGAAGGTGGGCGTCGGGCCCGGCTCGATCTGCACCACGCGGGTGGTGACCGGCGTCGGCGTCCCCCAGCTCACCGCGGTGTTCGACGCGATCGAAGGGGCGGGGGACGTTCCCGTCATCGCGGACGGCGGCATCAAGTATTCGGGCGACGCGGTCAAGGCGCTCGCCGCCGGGGCGTCGAGCGTCATGATGGGCTCGATGCTCGCCGGTACCGAGGAGAGCCCGGGCGAGGCATTCCTCCTCGAGGGCCGTCGCTTCAAAATGGTGCGCGGGATGGGCTCCCTCTCGGCCATGCAGGATGGCAGCGCCGATCGATACTTCCAGGAAGGCGAGCTCTCGCCGAAGAAGCTGGTGCCGGAGGGGATCGAGGGACGCGTTCCCTACAAGGGCCCCGTCGGCGACGTGCTGTTCCAGATGGTCGGCGGGCTGCGCAGCGGTATGGGCTACGTCGGCTGCGGCACGATCGGCGAGCTGCGCACGAACACCGAGTTCGTGCGGATCACGGCGGCGGGGCTGCGCGAGTCGCACCCGCACGACGTGCAGATCACGCGCGAAGCGCCGAACTACAGTCTGTGATTCACCGGACAACCGGCACGTGAGCACGGGTGTCGAGCGCTTGACAAGCTCGACACCCGCGACGTATTTCTCGCGCTTCTGTATACAATAGTTCCCGGCAACTCATCACCCACGTAGCGCGCTCAGGAGACCATCCGATGGGCTTGTGGACACGAAAGAGCATCACCGTACTCCAGCGCGAGGCGGCAGAAGAGGGGGAAGGCGGACTCCGCCGTACACTCACCGCCAGCAACCTCACGCTGCTCGGGATCGGCGCGATCATCGGCGCCGGGATCTTCGTCCTGACTGGGAACGCGGCGGCGCAGTATGCGGGACCAGGAGTGGTGCTCTCGATGGTGGCTGCTGGCCTGGCGTGCGGCTTCGCCGGTCTGTGCTACGCGGAGTTCGCCAGCATGATCCCGATCGCCGGATCGGCGTACACCTACGGCTACGCCACTCTCGGCGAGTTCGTCGCCTGGATCATCGGCTGGGATCTGATGCTCGAGTACCTGTTCGGCGCCGCGACGGTGGCGGTCGGCTGGAGCGGCAACTTCGTCCCCTTTCTCGGAGAGTTCGGGATCACCTTCCCATCCGCGTTGGCCAACGCGCCGTTCGCGGTCGACGCGGCGAACAACTTCTCGCGCACGGGCGCGATACTCAACGTGCCCGCGGTGGTGCTGACGCTGCTCATGACGATCATCCTCGTCATCGGGATCAAGGAGTCGGCGCGGTTCAACAACATGATCGTGTTCATCAAGATGGCGATCATCTTCCTGGTGATCGGCTTCGGGTTCGCGTACGTGAACACGGCGAACTGGCAGCCGTTCATCCCGGCGAACACGGGCACCTTCGGCGAGTTCGGCTGGAGCGGCGTGCTCCGAGGCGCGGGGGTGATTTTCTTCGCCTACATCGGATTCGACGCGGTGAGCACCGCCGCACAGGAGGCGAGGAACCCGCAGCGAGACATGCCGATCGGCATTCTCGGCTCGCTGTTCGTCTGCACGATCCTCTACGTCCTCATGGCGCTGGTCATGACGGGGATGGTGCACTACTCGAAGCTGAACGATCCGGCGCCGATCCTCGTGGCGATCCAGGCCGCGGGCCCGTCGCTGGCGTGGCTGCGCTACGCGGTGGAGATCGGCTCACTCGCCGGCCTCGCGTCGGTGGTACTCGTGATGCTCATGGGGCAGCCTCGCGTGTTCTTCTCGATGGCGCGCGATGGGTTGCTCCCGCCGGTGTTCGGCAAGGTGCATCCGCGGTTCAAGACGCCGTACATCACGACGATCCTCACCGGAAGCATCGCGGCGATCGTCGCGGGTCTCTTCCCGATCGGACTGCTCGGCCAGCTCGTGAGCATCGGGACCTTGCTCGCGTTCGTGATCGTGTGCGCCGGCGTGTGGATCCTCCGGGTGCGGTCGCCGGAGATTCCACGCGCGTTCAAGACGCCGCTCGTGCCACTCGTGCCGCTCCTTGGCATTCTGAGCTGCTTCGGGTTGATGGCCGGCTTGCCACTCGACACGTGGCTCCGACTCATCGTGTGGCTCGCGCTGGGTCTCGTCGTGTACTTCGCCTATGGGAAGAGCCATTCGCACCTCGGTCGCGGGGTGGGAACCCCGGGCTGATCGCGACGCGACGACCTGATACCTTTCGAGCGGCGTCCTTTGGGGCGCCGCTCGACGTTTCGTGGTGATGCTGGCCCGCGGCATCCGGTTCATCCGCAGGTTCCGCGTTCGCGTCGCTCCTGACGCCGGTGGTGGCGTCCCGCCCACGCTCGGGTCCGACGCCGCCAGATCTCTCAGACTTTTCAATGCCTGCCGACCTGATCTCCGTCCCCGCCCAACGTCGCATCGCGATCGAACGTCTCGCCCCGGAGCTCGTCGCCGGCCGGCGTGTCGCGATCAGCACGCACCTGAACGCCGACGGCGACGGGTGCGGATCCGAGAGCGCGCTCGCGCGGCTATTGACGGCACAGGGACTCGTGCCGCGGATCGTCAACCCGACGCCGTGGCCCGATATGTTCGAGTTCCTGCTCGGCGGCGACGTCGATGATCAGACGTCGCGCGGCTCGAAGGCGCTCCGGGACATCGACCTCCTGATCGTCCTCGACATCAGCGATGTGAAGCGCCTGGGAAGTCTCACCGACACCGTGCGGGCGCTGAGCGTACCCAAGCTGGTGATCGATCACCACGTACCTTCCGACGATCCCGCCGGCACGATCACGGTCTCGGACACGGATGCCTGCGCCACCGCCGAGCTGGTGTACGATCTCGCCGTCGTGCTCGAGTGGGAGATCACGCCCGCCGTCGCCCGCTCGCTCTACACGGGGATGTTGACGGACACGGGTGGCTTCCGGTTCAGCAACACTTCGCCACGCTGCCTCGCCGTCGCTGGTCAGCTGCTGGCGTGCGGCGTCGATCCGGAGGAGATGTACACGCGCATCTACGCGTCGGCGCCCGCCGGACGCGTACGGTTGATGGCCGAGGTCCTGGGCACCCTCGAGGTAGACGAGTCGCACGGACTCGCGTGGCTGTCGATGGGCGCTGACGCGCTGGAGAAGCACGGCGTGAAGGCGGAGGATCTCGATGGGATCGTCGAGCACGCGCGTTCGATCGCCGGCACGCGGATGGCGCTGTTCTTCCGCGATCTCGGCTACGGCAAGGTGAAGGTGTCGTTCCGGAGTGTCGGCGGTACCGACGTGAACGCGTTCGCGCGGCGCTTCGGCGGGGGTGGTCATGCTCGCGCGAGCGGCGCCATGCTGCCCGGCACCCTCGATCAGGTGCGGGACCTCGTAGTCGAGGCCGCGCGAGCGATGATGACCGACGCCCGTGAACGCCAGAGCGCTCAGACCGACATGAGGGTCAGGAACTGATTCATCAGGCCCACGGCCGCCTGCTGACTATCTTTCCGGCATGCCTTCGACCCTTCAGGAGCGCCTCGCCGAGTCGCTCTCACGATTGAGGAATCCGCGCACCGGCGCGGACCTGTTCAGCACCCAGCAGGTGCGCGACATCGCGACGACCACCACGGGCCGCGTGCGGCTCACTCTGCTGCTCGGCGCCGGCGACGATCCGGCGCTCGCGCGCGAGGT
>DATFOL010000096.1:0-5932 GCA_035265545.1 Gemmatimonadaceae bacterium
AATTTCGCTCGGTGGCGGAAGGCGCACCGCCGAGCTAGCCCAGATTTGCGTTACCCATGAAAACGCCCCGGGCGGGCTTCCTCATGGGCACTTGCAGGCCTAACTAAAAGTTAGGCGGCAAGGGCGAAGTTGTTGTTCGCAGTTGGTGTTTTCCCGAGTGTTTAACGAGGTGCCCGAGGACCTCGGCACGCGCCCACGGCTTCACCAGTCCCGTCGAAGCCAGTCGCCCCCTTACGTCTTCAAATCTAACCGTTCGCGGGCCCCAGTCAAGCGGGCGCTGCCCTCGAGTTCTACGCGAGAGCAGCTCTACTAACCCGTTGTGCGGCCTTTGCTTGCCGGCTTCGCTCTCACTCGGTTTCTGCCTTCGTGCTTGGCGATGTACAGCGCCTTGTCCGACGCGGGAAAGAGCTGGTCCCGCACCTTGACCGTTTCGGGGTAGGTCGCGACGCCGAACGACGCGGTGACCGGGATCTCCGCTCCCCCGTGCCGGATGGGCTGCGCCGCGATCTTCGCCCGCAGTCGCTCTGCCACCTCGACCGCGTGCTCGCTGTCGGTCTGCGCGAGCAGCATTGCGATCTCCTCGCCGCCGTAGCGAACGCAGATGTCGACCGCGCGGACTCCGTCCTGGAGGATTCGCGCTACCTGCTTGAGCACCGAGTCCCCCGCCTCGTGACCCCAGGTGTCGTTCACGCGCTTGAAGTGGTCGATGTCCACCAGCACGAGCGATACCTGGGTATCGTACCGGTCTGCCTCGTTCAGCGTCCGCTGGAGCTGTTCGCCGAAATGGTGCCTGTTCCAGAGCCCCGTCAGGGGATCGGTCCTGGCGCGCCTGTCCACCTCGGCGAACTGCCAGACGAGCTCGAGCGAGCTCGCCACCACCGCTCCCAGGACGGTCAGAGGCCGCGACTCCTCGGCGGAGAGCGCCTTGACGTCCGCAGCCTCGAGCACGAGCGCGCCGAGGGTGCGCCCGTCTTTCACCAGCGGCACGATCGCGACCGATCCGGGCTCCTGGATGACCCGCGGCACGCCGTAGAGCCCACGGCCCAGAGACGCCGTTCGCGAGTCCTCGAGCACCTGGAGCTTGCCGCTGCGGCACGCTTCAGCGACGATGCTGCCCGAGTCAATCTGCGAGGGCGCGCGAAGACCCGTGGCCTCCGTCGCGAATGCGAGCTCTCCCGAATCGGTTTCTGATGACCAGCGCACCAGCGAGGCCGCCCGTGCGCCCGAGACGTCGAGCGCCGTCTCGCAGAACGCGCGGGCGAGCCCCTCGCCTGTGTTGTGTCCCTGCAAGCGCTGCACGGCATCCAGCAACGCCTGCCCCTGCCGCATGTGCCGGCCGTACCGCCGCCGCACGTCCACGAGCTCCTGCACCGTCCCGAGTTGGTCGGCCAGCCTGGGGAGCCAGTCTCGAAGAGAGTTCCGGCCCCAGCCGAGCCCCGTGCGATGCGTGAGACTGAGGACGCCCATCAACGTCTCGCCGCGCCGGATTGGTGCCGCTCCCACGTGCACGATCTCCTCGTGCCCGATGGTCTGCACCACCCCTCCCTCGGCCGACCACTGCACCAGGGGCGCCCATTCGGTGATGCTGAAGAACGATGGGCGCGTACCCTCGGACGACCATACCGCCGGTGCCAGCGAGTCGCGCTCCGGCATCCAACGCCAGAAGATCGCCTCTTCCGCGCCAGAGACGTCACGGAAGTCGATGAGGAGCTGGACGATCACGGCGCGGTCGGCCCGCGCCTCGCTGACTTCGAACGACACCCGGACGTCCCGCCGGAGAGCCTTGGCGCCGACGGCGGAATGCTGTTCGGCGTGGGGCAGCGCCGAATCCATTCGCGCCAATCGGGTCCGCGCCGAGTCCAGTTCCCGCCGTGCCCGCGCCGACTGGCGCATCGCGGCGACTGCCACTGCGATGGCAGCGAGCGCGGCGAGGAGAGCTGCGGCAAGCAGCATCGGCGAGATCTGCGGGTGCGGGGAGTAGCGGCCCGAAGCTCGAAGTCGCTATTGGAACGAGCCGTGAAGTATACGGGCGGCGGCCACGGCCGCGCCGAATCCATTGTCGATGTTGACGACGGTCACGCCGGCCGCGCAACTGTTGAGCATGGTGAGCAGCGGAGCGATTCCGGCGAACGACGCCCCGTAGCCGACACTCGTCGGCACCGCGATGACCGGCACCCGAACCAACCCTCCGACCACCGAGGCAAGTGCCCCGTCCATGCCGGCCACGACGACGATCACCGATGCCGCATCCAGCGCTGCGCGACTGGACAGCACACGATGGATTCCGGCGACGCCGACGTCGATGAGACGTTCGACCAAGCACCCCATCGCGCCGCCCGTCACCGCGGCCTCCTCGGCCACCGGCAGGTCGCTCGTGCCCGCGGTGACGACCAGCAACGTGCCGCGTGCCGTTGCAGCAGGCTGCGACGCGCGTAGAAGCACCGTGCGAGCGAGTGCGTTGTGCTCGGCGCCGGGAAGGGCGTTCATCAGCGCGTGAACCGATGCCTCCTCCACGCGGGTGGCGAGGACCCCGTCTCCGCGGCCGGCGATCCGCTGGGCGATCGCCACGAGCTGCTCCGTGGACTTTCCGGCGCCGTAGATGACCTCGGGAAATCCCTGGCGGAGCGCGCGATGATGATCGATCGTGGCGA
This sequence comes from Gemmatimonadaceae bacterium, assembly GCA_035265545.1. Lineage (GTDB taxonomy): Bacteria > Gemmatimonadota > Gemmatimonadetes > Gemmatimonadales > Gemmatimonadaceae > AG11. The sequence continues at coordinate 2,652 of DATFOL010000096.1, forward strand.
AGCCGAGCGATTCCGACGGCTCCTGAGCGAGCGATGCGAGCGCGGATTCCACGGACACCGAGCCGTCCGCGACCCTGCCCAGCAGGTCGCGCACGCGCTCGCGTCTCACGCCGCCGTGGCCTCGAACGAACGGTCGTCGTCCCCGCCGTCGCGAGCGGCTGCGGCGTAGCGCTCCTGGTTCGCCAGGTAGTCGGCGAAGATCCCCTCGATCTCGGCGAACGAGGTCACGGCGTACAGACGCTTGCGAAGCTCGGCGCCTCCATGGAGTCCCTTGGCATACCAGCCGAGGTGCTTGCGGAACTCGATCGCCGCGCCGCGAGGATCCGTCTCGTACTCCATCACCATCCGCGCGTGATGCAGCGCGATGGCGAAGCGCTCCGAGATCGGCGGCGCCGGCCGCTTCGGTCGTCCCGCGAGCAGATCCTTCACCTGGTCGAAGATCCAGGGCTGGCCGTACGAGCCCCGGGCGATCATGATGCCCGCACAGCCTGTCTGCTCGCGCATCCGGATGGCATCCTCGGCGGTCTTGATGTCACCGTTGCCGAGCACGGGGATCTCGAGCGCGTCCACGACCGCGGCGATCTCCTCCCACCGTGCGTGGCCGGAGTACATCTGCGTGCGCGTGCGCGGGTGCAGCGTGAGAACCTTCACGCCGGCGTCCTGACAGCGCAACGCGATCTGCACCGGATCGCGCATCTCCTCGTTCCAGCCGCTGCGGATCTTGCACGTCACGGGCAGATGCGTCGTGGCCACGACGGCGCGGATCACCTGCTGCACGAGGTCGAGGTCGCGCAGACATCCGGAGCCACCGTTGCGGCGCACCACCTTCTTGACGGGACAGCCGAAGTTGATGTCGATGAACTCGGGCTGGAACACGTCGGAGACGAACCGCGCCGCCTCCCCCATTGCCACGGGATCGGCGCCGAAGATCTGCACGCCGATCGGGCGCTCGTCGGGGCCGAACGCCAGCTTGTGCAACGTCGCCTCGTTCTCGCGGCGAATACCTTCGGCGGAGAGGAACTCGGTGACGACGACGTCCGCACCGTGCTGCCGGCAGAGCCGGCGGAACGGCGACTCCGACACGCCGGCCATTGGGGCCAGATAGAGCGGCACGTCGGCGCGGAGGTCGAACGGGAAGGTCATCTTCGAAAGTTACCGATCATCGGAAGTGCAAGCAACGTCGACGTTTGACAATCGGCGTCGTCGCGGGGTAGCTTCCTCGGCTCGACCACGACCGCCGACCCCGGTGGACCACGCCATCGGCCTCAGTCACGCACGGCCAGCATCTCGGATCCCGCCAGCATGGAATTGCGCGAGTTCTTCAGCGAAGACGCGATCAAGCTCGAGCTCGAAGGAGAGACGAAGGACGACATCCTCAAAGAGCTGATCGCTCTCCTCAAGCTGGACGACAAGTCGGAAGGGATGCTGTACAAGATGCTCAAGCGCCGCGAGAACCTCGGCTCGACGGGGATCGGGCGTGGCATTGCCATTCCTCACTGCCGGTCGCTCGTGGTGAGCAAGCTCCGCGTGGCGTTCGGGCGCAAGCCGCACGGCGTCGACTTCAAGGCGATCGACGAGAAGCCAGTGAACTTCTTCTTCCTGATCGTCGCTCCGCCGCTCGAGGTCTCGAACCAGTACCTGCCGGTGCTCGGCAAGATCGCGCAGTTCTCGAAGGAGAGCGACGTGCCGCAGCGACTGCTCGGGCTCACCGAGCCAAGGCAGTTCCTCGAGCTGCTGAAGGAGAAGGGAGTCTAGCGGGAGAACTACCACTGCAGTACCGAGTACGACTGACATAGCGAGTCCCGGACTCTCGCGACAGCTCCCCGGAATGCACGGCGCGTCCCCCGCTCGGGACGCGCCGTTGTTTTTGTGGACTGTCCGGGTCGAGATAGCGAGGCGCATTCCGGGAGCGTCCCACTCGTACTTGAGTACTTGCGACTCGAGTACTCGGTGCTTCAGTGGCCGTTGCTCGTCACTCCCACTCGATCGTCGCGGGCGGCTTCGAGCTGACGTCGTAGACCACGCGGTTCACTCCGTCGACCTCGCGAATGATCCGGTCGGAGATTCGCGCCATCACGTCGTGCGGGAACGGGAACCAGTCGGCGGTCATGCCATCGGTGCTCGTCACGGCGCGCAACGCGACCACGTTGTCGTAGGTGCGCTCGTCGCCCATCACGCCGACGCTGCGGATTGGTAGCAGGACGGCGAACGCCTGCCAGATGTCGTCGTAGAGATTCGCCGCGCGAATCTCTTCCAGATAGATCGCGTCAGCCTGGCGTAGCACGTGGAGCGACGGCTCGCTGACCGGGCCGAGGACGCGGATCGCCAGGCCCGGTCCCGGGAAGGGATGCCGGCCGACCATCTCCTCGGGGAGACCGAGCTCGCGGCCGACGTTGCGCACCTCGTCCTTGAACAGCTCGCGCAGCGGCTCGATCAACTGGAACTGCATCCCGGGCTTCAGGCCACCGACGTTGTGGTGCGTCTTGATCGTCACGGAGGCGCCGCCAGTCGGCGACGAGCTTTCGATCACATCTGGATAGAGCGTCCCCTGCACGAGGAACTTCGCGTTCGTGCCCGCGCTGGCCGTCGCCTCCTCGAACACGTCGATGAACGTGTGCCCGATCGCCCGCCGCTTCGCTTCGGGATCCTCGACGTCGCGGAGCGCGTCGAGAAAGCGGCGCGAGGCGTCGATCGTGACGAGCTTGATGCCCATGTGGGTGCGCATCGTGCGCTCTACCTGCTCGCGCTCGTGCAGCCGCAGGAGCCCGTGGTCCACGAACACGCACGTGAGCTGGTCGCCGATCGCGCGGTGGACGAGCGCGGCGGCGACCGACGAGTCGACGCCACCCGATAGCCCGCAGATCACCTGCGCGTCGCCCACGAGCGTGCGGATCTTCGCGACCTCCTCTTCGATGAACGCACCGGGGGTCCAGCTCGGCGTCGCACCGCACACCTTGAACAGAAAGTTCGCCAGCAGCTCGCGCCCGCGCGGCGTATGGGCGACTTCCGGATGGAACTGTACTCCATAGATCGGCTTCGACTCGTGCTCGAACGCCGCGAGCGGGTTGCCTTGGCTCGCCGCGGTCACGCGGAAGCCCGGCGGGGTCGACTCGATGTGGTCGCCGTGGCTCATCCACACGGTCGCCGTCTCGTTCTGATCGAATCCCTCGAACAGTGCGCTCTCGATCGTGGGTCGGATCTCGGCCCGCCCGTACTCGCGGCGGCCCCCGCGAATGACCTCGCCACCCAGGACATGAGCCATGAGCTGCATGCCGTAGCAC
>DATFOL010000097.1:0-7092 GCA_035265545.1 Gemmatimonadaceae bacterium
CTGCCCGGTCTGCGCGTGGTCGCGCGCACGAGCTCGGAGCAGTACCGCGGCCGCGCGCTGTCGCCGCAGCAGATCGGGCGCGAGCTCGGCGTCGAGTATCTGCTCTCGGGAACGGTGCGCTGGGAGAAGCGCCCCGACGGCGAGAGCCGCGTGCGGGTGAGCCCACAGCTCGTTCGTGCGTCTACGGCACTGGCGACCTGGCAGCAGCCGTTCGATGCCACGCTCACCGACGTGTTCCAGGTTCAGGCGGACATCGCCAGCCGCGTGGCGCAATCGCTCGACGTCGCGATCGGCGGCGCCGATCGCGGACGCCTCGCCACACGCCCGACGAGGAACCTCGATGCTTACGACGCCTACCTCCGCGCGGAGCAGCTCACCGAAGGCCACGCCCTGAGCGATCCCGCGACGATGCGCGCGGCACTCGGCCTGTACGAGCAGGCTGTGAAGCTGGACAGCGGCTTCGCCGCTGCGTGGGCCCGCATGTCCGAAGCGTCGACCTTTCTGTATCGCAACGCCGCTCCTCTCCCAGAGCATGCGCGACGCGCGCAGCTTGCCGCCGAACGCGCCGTCGCGCTCGCGCCCGCGGACGCGCGCGGCTATGCGGCGCGCGGGCTGTACTACGCCACGGTAGCGAGCGACAACGAGCGCGCCCTCGCCGAGCTGCGGCGCGCCGGGGAGCTCGCACCGCAGGACGTCGAGGTCCTGCGCGCGCGCTCCGACGTAGAGGCAGCGATGGGCCGCTCGGACATCGCGCTCGAGGACGCGCTGCGAGCGGTCCGACTCGACCCACGGCACGCGCGCTCGCTGATGATCGCTGGCCGCCGGATGAGGGACCATCGACGCTATCACGAGGCCGACTCGCTGTTCCTTCGCGCGCAGGAGCTGGCGCCGCGCAGTTACGCCAATCTGTTGTCGCGCATCACCAACAGATTGAGCCAGGGAGACTTCGCCGGCGCGCGTGCGCTCGTCGACAGTCCGCCTCCGGGGATCACGAAGAACCTCCTCGCGGCACGTCTGGCCAACTTCAGCGATCTGTACTGGGTGCCCGATTCCGCGGGGCGTGCCTTCGTGCTCGGCACCCGACCCGACGCGTTCGACGAGGACACGGCCGTGTGGGCGCTCGTGAAGGCGGAGACCTATGCGCTCGGGCGCGACAGGGCGCGCAGCCGGATCTACGCCGACTCCGCACGGCGCCAGTTCGCTCGACTACTCGCGGATGCGCCGAACGACGCCGAGGAGCGCGCGATGTACGCGGTGTCGCTCGCGTACCGTGGGCGATTCGATGAAGCGCTGAGAGAGGGTGAGCGCGCGGAGTCGCTCGCGCCGCTGAAACAGGACGTCGATCTCTGGTGCTACGTGCAGTTCCAGCTCGTGCGGATCCACCTGCTCGCTGGGCAGCACGGACGAGCGCTGGACCGGATCGAGCGGATCCTCGCCCAGCCGTGGTACGTCACGCGCGCATGGCTTCGCATCGATCCCACCTTCGACCCCGTGCGCGGCGATCCACGGTTCCAACGGATCATCGCCGGCGCGTCGCCGTAGGAGAGCGCTAGCGGTCGTCCTCGTAGAAGCCGACGCCGTAGATCGCGTTCGCCGTCGCTCGGTCGCGCTCCGAGATCCGCCGCGCTACCACCCAGGGCGCCATGATGTCGCGCTCGTCGGGGCTGTGCTCGAGCCCGATCACATGTCCGACCTCGTGCAGCGCAACGGCGCGAAGCGTCGCGGTGTCCTGCACTGCGCCGACGATGTTGCGCACGCTGAGCTCGACGACGGCACTGCGCAGCCAGCCCTCGGCGTCCGTCTGTCGGGTGACCTGGCCGGCACGGCGATCGGGGAGCTGTCGACGCCAGATGACGTGGACCATCGCGCTCGCGGAATCGGACACGAACGAGAACCGCTCGGGCACGCCGGCCGCGCTCCACGCGTGGAAGGCGTCTCGTGCGATGTGGCGACGCGCCACGGCGCGCGCGCGCGGCCCGCCCGACTCACCGATCCACACGGTGATCGGCAGGCCGTCATCGGGCCACCGGCGGATCGTCGAGGTCCCGTCGTCGTCGAAGGACAGGTAGGTGAGGGAGTCGCTCCAGCTACCAACCGCGCCACGCCCAGGCACGCAGGCGGCCGCCTTGCGACAGCGCTTCACGCTGAGTGCGCTGCGAGCAGAACGCTGCTCGCTCAGGAGCACGTCCGGCGGTGGATACCGCCACTCGCACAGGAGCAGTGCCGCGAGCAGCCACTGCGCGGCGCGACGAACTCGCGTGCCGCGCGACATGCCGCCGGCGGATTGCATCCCTGCGAACGGCCGGCTAGCGCCGGCAGCGCGAAACATCATGACAACGACTCCTGCCAGGAGAGCGTCACGGCGTCGGCGCAGTTGCGCGCGACGGGCGGACTATGCTACACCGAAGTGCCTGTCGGGTGGCACGAACCGACGCACGCCAGGCGGGATGCGACTCGCCAGCGCAAAGCCGGTTCCAGAAAGTGACGAGCGAGAACCGGGGAAGCATCGTCGAGCCGCGGAGGCAACCTTCTTGCTGTGGCTGAGAACGATAGCTCTCCCGCTCCGGGCGCGTCCTTTCCGCGGCCCGGCCGCCGGCGTCTACGCCGACGGATCCCCTTCGGACCCTCCTCAGCGACCGACGGCTGAGCCCAATGACCGACTCCGACGCCGGGGACGAACGCGCGCCTGACGGGCCCGGGAAGGGTACGCCACGTTCATCGATGGCCCAGAGCGACGGCGCCGACTTCGCGTCCAAGGGCGGCCTTTCGGGGAGCGTCAGCCAGGCGTCCGGTCTCTATCAGCTCTTGGTCGAGAGCGTCCGCGACTACGCCATCTTCGCGCTCGATCCCGACGGCTTCATCATGAGCTGGAACGCGGGCGCCGAGCGGATCAAAGGCTATCGCGCGGACGAGGTCATCGGTCGCCACCTCTCCATCTTCTACCGGCCCGACGATCTCGCCTGGGACAAGCCGGGCGAGGAGCTGCGCGTCGCCGCCCGCGAGGGTCGAGTAGAGGACGAAGGCTGGCGGATCCGGAAGGACGGGACGCAGTTCTGGGCCAACGTCGTGATCACCGCGCTGCGCGGCCCGAGCGGAAAGCTCGTCGGGTTCGCCAAGGTGACCCGCGATCTGACGGAGCGGCGCCGCACGGAAGAGCAGCTCCGAGCGAGCGAGGAGCGATTCCGCGTCCTCATCCAGAGCGTGAAGGACTACGGCATCTTCATGCTGGACCCCGACGGACGCGTCGCCAGCTGGAACGAAGGGGCGCGCCGCATCAAGGGCTACGAGGCGGAGGATATACTCGGCCGGCACTTTTCGGTCTTCTATCCCGCCGAGGCACGGGAGTCCGGATTCCCCGACTACGAGCTCGAAGTGGCACGTGCAGTCGGACGCTTCGAGGACGAAGGCTGGCGCGTCCGGAAGGACGGATCGCAGTTCTGGGCCAACGTGGTGATCACGGCACTGTTCGCCGACGATGGCACCCTGATCGGGTTCGCCAAGGTGACGCGTGATCTCACCGAACGCCGGGCGGCGCAGCAGCGGGAGGTCGAAGACGCGCGGCGCATCGCCGAGGTGGACGCGGCGAACCGCGCCAAGACGGGCTTCCTCGCGGCGATGTCGCACGAGCTGCGCACCCCGCTCAACGCGATCGCCGGCTATGCGCAGCTGATGCAGGAGGGGATCGGGGGACCGGTCAGCGAGCAGCAACTGGAGTACCTCTCGCGCATTCGGGCCAGCCAGCAACACCTGCTCGGCATCGTGAACGATCTGCTGAACTACAGCCGGGTCGAGGCAGGAGAGGTCGCCTACGAGCGCACTGCGGTGGGACTGTGCGACGTCGTCGAGCGAGTGATCGCGATGGTCACTCCCCAGGCCGCTCGGAAGGGACTACGGCTCGACCACGGACCCTGCCCGTCGGACGTGGTGGCAATGGCTGATGAGCTCAAGACCGAGCAGGTGCTGCTCAACCTCGTATCCAATGCGGTCAAGTTCACCCCGGAGGGAGGCACCATCATAGTCGGGTGTGGACGGCGTGGAACTCAGGCGACCATCGAGGTGCGCGACACCGGGCCGGGAATCCCGGCCGACATGCTCGACGCGATCTTCGACCCGTTCGTCCAGCTCGGCCGCACGCTCACGAGCGCTCACGAGGGAGCGGGTCTCGGGCTGGCGATCAGCCGCGACCTCGCGCGCGCGATGGACGGCGACGTCACCGTCGAAAGCACGATGGGCGTCGGCTCCACGTTCAGGGTTCACCTTCCCGCGGGCTGACCCAGCCTGACGACATGCCCCGCTCCTGGCGCACGAAGCTGATCCACTCCGACGTCCAGCTACCGGAGGGATATCGGTCGCTGGCCACCCCGGTCTTCCGGGGCTCGACGACGGTATTCCCGAATGCCGCGGCGCTTCGTGACGACTGGCGGCAGCACGAGGTCGGCTGGGTCTACGGACTTTACGGCACTCCGACGGCGCTCGAGCTCGCGGGTCGCATCGCCGAGCTGGAAGGCGGCTACCGAACCTTTCTCACGCCGGGTGGTCAATCCGCGCTCGCGGTCATCAACCTCGCGCTCACGAGCGCCGGCGACCACGTGTTGATCCCGGACAGCATCTACAGTCCGCATCGCCAGCTTGGCGACGAGCTGCTTCGCCGCTTCGGTGTGACGTGCGATTTCTATCCGCCGACGATCGGTGGGGAGATCGAGAGCCTGATTCGGGAACGGACTCGGCTCGTGTGGTGCGAGAGCCCCGGCTCGATCACCATGGAAGTGCAGGACGTGCCGGCGATCGCCGAGGCGGCACATCGGCACGACGCGAAGGTCGCGCTGGACAACACGTACTCGGCCGGCGTGTACTTCGACGCGTTCGCCCACGGCGTCGACGTCACGACCCAGGCGCTGACCAAGTACATCGGCGGTCACAGCGACCTGCTGCTGGGTTCCGTGACCGTGCGTGATGCAGCGGACTACGAGCGGGTGGGTTCGGCGATGCAGGTGCTCGGCATGTCGGTGTCGCCGGACGATTGCAGCCTCGCGCTGCGCGGGATGCAGACACTTGGCATCCGGCTGCCGGCCCTCGAGCGCTCCACCCTTGAGCTCGCGCGGTGGTGGAGCGAGCGGCCGGAGGTCGCGCGGGTGCTGCACCCCGCGCTTCCGTCATGCCCTGGGCACGACGTCTGGCGCCGAGACTTCACCGGTTCGACGAGCGTGTTCTCGGTGGAGTTCCGTCCGGAGATCCGTCGCTCGCGCGTGCGGGCGTTCGTCGACGCGCTGGAGCTGTTCGAGATCGGGTGGAGCTGGGGGGGCGTGACGAGTCTCGCCGTGCCGGTGAACCCACCGCGGAGTGCAACCGAGCGTCCCGCGGGTGCACTCGTGCGCTTCAACGTGGGGCTGGAGGAGCCGGCGGATCTGATCGCCGATCTCGAGCAAGGGGCACTGGCGCTCTCGGCCTGACCGAGCGGAGCAGCTACTGCTCGGCTAGTTCGCCAAGATGGGCTCCCAAAGCGCGCACTTGTTCAACATTGCGCAGATGTGCGCCTACAGGTGTGAGTGCAGCGCCTAGTGCCAAGGAGCGAGTGACGCGCATCGTGCGAGTGGGGTCCAGAAAGAAATCCTGCTTGACAAAGGACCGGGGGATTCGTAAAAAGGGTGGACTTCAGCGGTACCCCTCAGTAACCCCTCGCAAAAAATCACCGAGCGCGCGAAGCTGCGCGGTTCTGGTCTGGCTGCATCAGCCCTTCCCTGTGCAGGGGAGGTTTGTACGCGGCTGCTACATTCGCGCGTCCTGCCGTTCCGCGGTTCCTGCTCTCCGCCTTCGCGACTGTCCGGTTCTCCGGACCAGTCGATCCAGCCAGTCAATCTCGCTTCCGCCCACCAGGTCTCTTGATCATCCGCAGTGGTGACGGCCGGATGAATCACCGCACGAACTCAGGTCTCGAGCACCTGCTCGGGGTCGTTCCCTCCCGTTCGACATTGAACACGCCGAGTGTGCCAAAGTTCCCGGCGGCATCGGCGCTGTGTCCCACCTCGAAGCACGACGCGGCACTCTCGAATACGACGAAAGGCTCGGCGAGGTTGGCCGAGCGTCTCCAACCGCGCTTCAACCTCGTGGTCACCCACGTCGGGATCGACGAAGAGGAGCTGGGCGCGTTGAGCGACATGCACGGAGTCGATGCCCTTCCGGAGACGCGAATCGCGCGTCGGGGGCCGTCGTCACCGTGACTGTCGTGCGGTTCCGCGGGGTCTTCGTTGCTCGCGGCGTTCAGCTCCTCACGCACGCATAGTTGATCGAGTAGTAAGGCCTGCAGTCCATGTCACGACCCAGAGGAAAACCACGTATGCGCGAGACCAGGGAGATCGCCATGGAGGAGACGGTGCCGAGAAGGCATTCATTCAGTAACACCCCGCTTCGCGTACTGCGCGCGATCGGGACGAGCATGCTGCTCGCGATGTTGTTCGCGGGCACTGCGCTGGCCCAGCAGATTGCGGTCAGCGGCACGGTCACCGGTGCGGGCGGTGGCCCGCTCGCCGGCGTTACCGTCCGCATCTCCGGCACGGAGACCCGAGTTCTCACGAACGGGACCGGCCGCTACACCATCACGGCCCCCGCGAACGGGGCGCTGACCTACACGCTCATCGGCCAGAAGCCGGCGCGCGAGGAGATCGGCGGTCGTACGCGCATCGACGTTCGGATGGAAGGCGTCACCTACCTCGAAGAGGTGGTGGTCACGGCCTACACCGAGCAGCGTCGCGCCGACATCACCGGCGCGGTGGCGTCGATCAACGTCGAGAGCGCGGCGCGCCAGACCGGCGCGAGCGTGCTGCAGAAGCTCGACGCGGTTCCCGGCATCACGGTGGTCGCGAGCGGCTCGCCCGCGTCGCGCAGCACCGTTCGCATTCGCGGCATCAGCTCGTTCCAGAACAACGATCCGCTCTACGTCATCGACGGCGTTCCGACCCAGGACTCGTACATCAACTGGCTGAACCCCGCCGACATCACGTCGATCCAGGTGCTGAAGGACGCCTCGGCTGCGTCGATCTACGGATCGCGCGCGAGCAACGGCGTCATCGTCATCGAGACGACGAAGCGTGGCGC
>DATFOL010000098.1:0-13869 GCA_035265545.1 Gemmatimonadaceae bacterium
GCGCTCCGCGCTGACCGGTCTGACCATGTGGGGCTTGCCGCGACCAGGGCGTCGCGGCAAGCCCCACAGTCCGTTTTGGACCCTGGACTAGTGTCGTCCCGTGCTGCCGAACCCGCCGGCGCGATCCGTCGTGCGCGCCACGTCGGCTTCCCGGAGCTCGAGCGCCACGTAGTGAGCGAACACGACCTGCGCGATCCGCTCGCCGTGGACGATGCGCCTCTGTGCCGGAGCGTCGTTGCGCACGATGACCATCCACTCCTCGGCGTAGTCCGAATCGACGGTGCCGGGCGCATTCGGAACGGTGAGCGCGTGTTTGAACGCCTGTCCACTGCGCGGTCGGATCTGCGCCTCCACGTTCACAGGCAGTCGCGTGCGAAAGCCGAGCGGAATCAGCGCCATCTCGCGCGGCTCGAGCACGATCCCCCATTCACCGGCCACCTCTTCCGCGTCTCGCTCTTCCTGGGCCACTCCGTCAGAGCAGCGAACCCGGCGCTGGCGCAGATAGGCGCGAAGATCATAGCCGGCCGATCCGGCCGTCGCGCGTGCCGGAAGCACGACGTCGTCGTGAAGACGTTCCACCATGGCGAATGGCTCGCCTCGCGCGTCTTCGGTGCGTCGAGTCGAGAGGATATCATTCATGTGATTGCTCGCGAGGGTGTCTCCTACCAACGCACGGCCGCGCCGCAGCGCAGGGGTAACCTTTCCATCTGGAGAGCGTATGTCGATGATCTCGCTCTCGGTCTCAATACTAGTCTTCCGGACCCGTCGCATGAACGCTCGTAGCACGCTGCTCTCCACTGTCCTTCTCATGCTCGCCGTCCCCGTCGCCGCTCAGCACGTGGAGTACGCGGATGGCACCACTCGCTATCGCGTGTCGACGACCACGAAGGGCAGTCAGACGACGCCTCTCGGGAGCAGCGATTTCGAGCTCGGGGTGCAGCAGCAGATCACGCTCAACCTGGCGCGCCAGGCGAAGGACACGCTCCTCGCCACGGTCACGCTCGACTCGATCAGCCTGACCGGCGCGGGCTCTGCCGCGGACGTGAGTGCGTTGAGGGGCGCGAAGTTCGTCACGCTCGTCTCCCCCACTGGGCGCGTCTACTCCTCGAGGACTCCCGAGAGCGCGAACCCGCTCGTGGCGCAGCTCGCCGAAGGGGTCGCGCGCTTCCTTCCCGCGTATCGCGCCGAACTGAGAACGGGAGCCACCTGGTCGGACACGACGAGTGGCAAGGTGACACAGCAGGGGATGGATCTCGACCGGACGGTAGTGTCGAACTACACGGTGGAGCACGACACCACGATCGCCGGAGTCAAGGCGTTCAAGGTGGCGCGAGTCACCTCGGTGAAAGCGGCCGGCAGCGGCAAGCCACAGGGCACTCCCGTGTCGATGGAGTCGTCGAGCACGAGCAATGGCGCCTTCTTCGTCAGCACGAACGGTGTCTTTCTCGGCGGCACGTCGAACGACGACGTGAATCTCAAGCTGACGATCCTCGCTCAGGGAGCCGAGATCAGCATGAAGCAGATCGCGCAGACGCGGATCGAGCCGATTCAGTAGCGCGGAGCCCGATACGGGAAAGGCGCGGCACTCGGCCGCGCCCTTTTCATTTCCGGGAGGTGAAGCTCCTCAGCGCGTCATGTTCCGATCGTCGCTTGGTGCCACGATCTCTTCGAGCCAATCGGGAAGTCTGGCGGCGCTTCCGGATCGCCGCAGCTGCGCGACGACGGGAGAGACCACGGTATCGCCAGTCGTCGCGAGCTCCGTGTGCGGAACGGGCGGCGGGGTGGTGTCGCGCAACGCCGCCCACAGCGGGAGCGCCACACACTCATGGAAGGCGCGACCGGAGCAGATGGTCTGGGCGTTCTCGTCCACGTGCCGCCGCACCCGCTCGGGATAGGCACGGCAGTTGGGCGTGTTCGTGCCGCGGACGCATCCGTTGTAGCCGAGCAATGCGACGCGGATGACGTTCTGCGCGTCGAGCGTATCCGAGGTGCGCTTGGCGAAGTGCTTCAGGATGTAGACGCCGTAACGCAGGTTCGTCTCGTCGTCCTTGAGGTTGCGGCCGAGGATAGGGCCGAGGTTCGGGGTCCACATCCGGGGCATGATCTGCATCAGGCCGAGCGCACCAACTTTCGATCGAGCGTTCGGCTTGAACCGGTCATTCTCCGTGAGCATCACGCCGAAGACCAGCGCGGGAGGAATTCGGCGGTGGTACGCCTCGCGGACCGCGACCCGCGCGATCGAGTCAGCGCGTTCAGGGCCGAGCTTCCCAGTGCGGCGGAGATCCGTCGCGAAGGCGTCGACATCCCGCGAGAACTGCGGATGGCGCAGCGCCAGCGGCTCGGGCAAGCTGAGCCAAGGTGCGCGAACGGTCGACGAATCCAGATACGCGGCTGCGAGCACTCGGCTGGCGACCGGGGCCTGACCGAGGAACACCGGCTGCGTACGAGCGGCGGTGAACCACACGGTGCTTGCAGCGGCAGCGGCGAAAGCGAGCTGACGAGCGATCGACGGAATACGAATGACAGCCTCCGGTCGGGCAGGGAACAGGCCGAGGCGTGCGCCAGGATGGGTCCGGCGCCGATCTGGGTCTCGGATGGTAATATGAATCACCAACTCCAGGCAAGCTCTTCGGTTACGTTCGTTACATGACGGTCGTGCCCGCCGAACGCTTGCTCCAGCGGCATCGTTCTTTCCATAGCGAACCGTACTCGAGCCCCGAACGCGCGTGTCCGACGCACCGAGACCGATCCCCGCCGAGGGTGTGTGGAGCGGCGATCTCGCCGATTTGCCCAACTGGGATGCGATGCCCCGCCGAAACCGGCGGAAGCGTCGTCGTGCGCCGTATCCGATCTGGCTCAAGTACCTCGCGGTCAGTCTCGCGCTGGCCGTCGTCGTCAGCCTCGCGCAAATCGGACTGCACGCCTATCGGGCCGATCCACGCGATGCGCGCGTCTTCGCCGAGCGCGAACTGCGACTCACCGTCCTGCGCCCCAGCGAGCGCGTCGTCGCCTCGGTGAGTGTCTGGCAGCGGCCCCTGATCGATTACTTCCGCGCCACCCGGGGCATCCTCGTCGTCACCGATGGACCGCCCGACGCGGCGCATCCGGTCGGGGGGCGACTCATCTACCTTGGACTCCAGCCCCGCGATCCGCTCAGCCCTCCCGACGCGCCGCCGACCTTCGATCAGCGGGAGTGGCCCATCGACACGCTCGTCGGCGTCGCCCCGACGCGAACGTTCTTCTACATCGCGAACGCGCTGGAGATCGCGCCGCCAGGAGAAACGCGATTGGTGGTGGGCTACCCGGCCGGTGCAGCCAGCGACGCGGAGGCGGTTCGCAGCGCCATCGCGAAGAAGTACGCGACGCTCCGCGCGATCGGCTGGGAGCGCCGCGAGGCCCGGCGTGCGCGCGACCGCGCGCGGCTCGTTCAGGTGTACGAAGGTCGCCGGCCGTGGTACCACACCGTGAAGCGTGGCGAGGCGCTCTCCTCGGTGGCGACGCTGTACGGCGCCACGCCGGACCAGATCCGCCAGTGGAACAACCTGGTCGGCGACAGGATCAAGATCGGGCAGAAGCTGCTGGTGAAGCCGTGGACGCGGGCGCCGAAGCCCTTCCCGCCCGGGATCATCCCCGAGCGGGAGCCCGTCGCGGCCGCCTCACCCTGAGATCGTTCCGCGGCACTCGCCGAAGCCGATCCGCCGCCAGCCGGCGCGCGAGCACGCCGCGCGCATGATCACCTCGTCCCCGTCTTCGAGAAATCGGCGCTCTTCCCCCGTGGGGAGCAGCAGCGGCTCGGTGCCTCGCCAGGTGCGCTCGAGCAGACACCCGCGCGATTCCTTCGCGGCCCCGCTGACCGTCCCGCTCCCCAGCAGGTCACCCGGCTGCAGGTTGCACCCGTTGCTGGTGTGATGGGCCACGAGCTGCGCGAGGGTCCAGTACATCGTGGCGAAGTTGCCGGTGCTGACCCGGTAAGGCGCATGCCCTTCGTCGCGCATCCGTCGTGTCGACAGGAACACCTCCAGCTCGATGTCGAACGCGCCGCGCGCCTGGTCGGCGGCGTCGTCGAGGTACGGCAGCGGCGCCGGGTCGCCGGCGTTCCGCGCCGCCGCCGGCACTCGGAAGGGTGCAAGCGCATCGACCATCACGATCCACGGCGAGATCGTCGTCGCGAAGCTCTTGGAGAGGAACGGCCCGAGCGGGAGATACTCCCAAGCCTGGATGTCGCGCGCGGACCAGTCGTTCACCAGACACAGCCCGGCCAGATGCTCCTCGGCACGCGCGATCGGCACGGGTGTGCCAAGGGTGTTCCCCTTGGCGACCACTGCCCCGAGCTCCAACTCGTAATCGAGCCGTCGGCTCGGTCCGAAGCTGGGCGTTTGGGCCGGATCCTCGCGCGTCTGGCCCGACGGTCGGCGGACGTCTGTCCCGCTCGCGACGATCGACGAAGCGCGTCCGTGATAGCCGATCGGCACCCACTTGTAGTTCGGTAACAGTGGGTTGTCGGGCCGAAACATGCTGCCGACGTTCGTTGCGTGGTGGAGCGACGCGTAGAAGTCGGTGTAATCGCCGACGCGCAACGGAACGACCAGCTCCCTGCCCTCCATCGGCACGAGGAGCGTCTCACGTTCGGAGTGTGCCCGCGCTCCCGACGGCCCCGCGCGAAGCGACGCGCTCAGTGCTCCGCGAAGTCGGCGCAGCGCGTGGCGGCCCATGCGCAGCAGTGGATTGAGCGCGCCCAACGTCAGACACGCGTCGATCGCGCCGCGCAGCTCGGCATCGACGTCGAGCAGACGGGCCGCGATAGCCAGGTCGACGATCTCGTCGCCGAGTGCGACGCCCGGCCGGGTGAGGCCATCCCTGCGGAAGCAACCGAGGGGAAGATTTTGAATCGGGAAGTCGGTCGTCGGCGCATTGGCCGACTCCACCCACGACTGCAGCTCCGGCGCGTGCGTCTCGTCGACGCCGAGTGTCACAGCAACCGCAGCTCGCGGAGCCCGTCCACCGGCTCCTGGAAGGAGCACGACCCGAACGCGAGACCGAGCGAGCTGCGGGCGCTCGTGATCTGCTTCGTCGTGGCCACCTGTCCGTGCCACACGAAAACGTCCTCGGCGAACCGGAACGCACTGGGGTCGTCTTCGTTGACGATGTCGGTGAGCATGCGCTCGTTCACCCGCGCGTGGGCGAAGACGGACGCGGCGAAGATGTTCAGGAAGCCGAACATGCGACCGCGCGGCGCCTCGGCGTCGTAGGTGAGCGGGTACTCGCCACACACTGGATGATGCAGCCCGGCCGTCGCCTTGAACGGCACGAACAGCTCGGCCGCCCGGGCGATGAAGCGGCCGACCTCGCGCGACGCCGGGAAGGCATCCGGGGAGACGCCGCCGGTGCGAATCTTCGCCCACGCGCCCGCGGCGCGGATCTCGGTGAGCATCGCGCGCGGATCGTCGAGCAGCGGCAGCTCCACGAAGATGCGGAGCTCACCTGGCAGCGCTCCGATGGAGCGCGCAACCGAGCCGGCGGCGAGCGCGCGACACTCGATCACGTCGACGACGAATCGGCCGCGATGCGTCGCGTTGAAGTTGCGAATGGTGGTGCCCGCATCGGCTCCGCCGGCACGGACCAGGGCGCTGACGCGCCACGCTTCCGTCCCCTGGTCAGCAAGCGTCGTCGCGGCGTCGGCCAGCTCGCCCAGACGTTCGACCGGAACGACGAATCGCCCGAGCATCCAGGCCTCGGGCGATGCGAGATGCGACGCGTAGCACCGAGTCGCCTCCTCCATCGAGAGCGAAGCCGGTGGGAAGAGTCCCGCATAGTCCACGAGCCGCCGCACGAGGGCCCGCAGGGTGGGGACGGGAGCGGTCATGTCAATCGCCCGACGACTTGGGCGCGAGGATGGTTCCGCGGCACGTGGGCGCGCCGCAGCGGCACTTGTAGAACTTCTCGTCCTCGGGCGTGTGATCGTCGCTGCGCTCGTACTGGTAGTCGTACACGAGCTCCGTGCCCGCCGGGATCGTCTTGATCGCCTCGATGAAGATGCGCTTGCGATCGTTGATCGCCTCGCAGTTCGGGGCGCAGGAATGATTGATGAACCGCGCGTCATTCCCCTTCACCGCCGCGTCGATCACCGTCTTGTCGTCGATGGTGAACAGAAACGTGTGGTGGCGGTTCATCTTCTCGTCGTCGTAGCGCTTGTCCGCCGTGCGCCAGGAGATGCGCTGACCCACGTACTCGATGATGCGAGTGCCTTTCCTGATCGTGCGAATGGCGAATGCTCCCGTACCCTGAATCGCCGAGGTGCGTAGCTCGAAGTACGGGTTCAGCTCCTCCTTCCACGGATAGCGCGCATGGATCCCGCGCCGTGCGCCAGTGCTCCGAGACGTGCTCTTCGTCTTCGTACCCTTGCTGCCTCGCTTCCCGCGCTTCGGACTTTTCTTGCTCGTGGCCATCGACTCAGCCCAGCTCCGGACGAGTCTTGCGATACGCCTCGGCGGCGTGGCGCAGCGCGAGCAACGCGGAGGCCTCGAGCTCGTACTCCATCTGCATCGTCGCCAGCTGTTCGGGCGAATGCTTGCTCGACAGATGCTTCGAGAGCGCGTCGCAGCCGGCGTGACGCCGCGCGTACTCCCGGCTCGCGTGCCACAGCGCATTGGCCTTGTGCCACCATTCGAGGTCCTTCGGCATCTGCGCGTGCGCCGCCGCGGACTGGTATGCCTCGGAGAGCTCGGCGAGTGAGCCGTCGCACATCGCGCAGAGGGCGTCGGCGTGCTTGTGCTCGAGCTCGGGCTCCGAGGATCCGAACAGCTTTGCCGCACGATCGTGCTGATGGCAGCATTCGATGGCCGCGCGATAAAGGGCGTCGGCGCGCGCGCGAACGACGGCGGCGGGATCGCTGGGCGCCGTGTCGGAGGCAGGAGGACGGCGGGTAGTCGGCATGGAAGACGGCGGGTGGGCGAGGACGGAGCGCGATGCGCTGCTGCCGTTGCAGAAAGATGCCCGTCCGCGCGCGCTTCTCCAAGTCCCGTCGGACGCCGAATCCAGGCCGAGCGCGGGCACCAACGGCACGGCGCGAGCACGGGACGACGCGCCGCCGCGGCGCGTCACACGGTTCGCTGCACGCGTCCGCGCGCGGCGATGGGCCAGCTTCGCTCGAGGCGTCCGCTGCGGAGGCCGTACATCTCGTCCTGAAGATGCACGGTGATGCACACGTGGTTCGGTACCACGCGCACGACATCGCCGACGGCAGGCCGCCAGCCAGAGTCGCCGAGGTCGAGCACGCCGTGCTCCTCGGACAGGCGAGACACGACCACTCCGGGTTGCTCGAGCAGCTGACCGAATCCGTCGCGCGCCTCCGGCATCGGCTCGCGGCCGAGGGCCTTGCTGCCGGCGTCGATGACGGCCTGTCCGGGGATGGCCGTCGACACGACGGTGGCCAGCACGGTGAGCGCACAGTCATCCCACGTGCAGGCACCCGTTGCCACCGTCTGGCGATCGTTGAACACGTAGGTGCCTGGCCGAATCTCCGTGACGCCCGGGACCTCGTGGGTCCGCCACAAGGTCGGTGTGGACCCCCCGCTCACGACGCGTGGCGGCAGGCCGGCTTCGTGGAACCGTTCGAGGGCTCGCGACAACGCGGCATCGAGTGTCTTCAGCGCTGCGTCCTGCTCGGGCATCGACTCACGGATGTGTCCCGGGTAGAACGCCAATCCTTCGAAGGTCAGGCCATCGCTCTCCGAAACGTGCCGCGCCAGAGCCACGGCGGCGTCCTCAGAGGGCGCCCCGACGCGCTTCATGCCGAGATCCAGCTCGACGTAGACGCCGACCTCGCGACGGGCGTCGCGCGCAGCGCGCGCGAGCTCGGTCGCCGCCTGCTCGGAATCCAGTGCCGCGACCACTCGCAGCGACGAGGGGAGCCCGGCCAGCCGGCGCGCGCGCGCCCGACCGACGGGAGGGTATGCGAGCAGCACGTCGTCGCAGACGTCCGACATCACCTCCGCCTCGCGCGGCGTGGCACAGGTGAGCCCCTTCGCTCCGAGCCGGAGCTGCGCCGCCGCCACGTACGGCGACTTGTGGGTCTTCACGTGCGGACGGAGCGCGAGCCCGTGGGTCGCCGCGTACTCCGCCGCTCGGGCGAGGTTCGTGTCGAGCCGATCGAGATCGACGACCAGGGCGGGTGTCTCCACGGCAGCGAGGTCGTTCGGCATGTGCTCGGCCATGGCGAAGAAGCTACGGCTGAAGCGGCCGGACGCCAACCGTGCGCTCGGCGCACCTTTCACATGGCCGGCGGCGCTGGCGCTCGCGTCGCTAGTGCGACGCGAGCGCGAGACTTACCAGGCGCCGGAGACGCGCGGCGAGATCGGCAGATCGAGCACGAACGAGAAGCGCGTCCCCTTGCCCAGCTCCGTCTCGACCTTCAGCTCGCCGCCCATCGCCTGCACGAGCTGCTGGCAGATCGAGAGTCCGAGCCCCGAGCTCGAGAACGCGTACTCGCTTCGATTGGCGCGCTGACGGAACGGATCGAACAACGTCGACAACGCATCCGGCGGGATACCTCGTCCGGTGTCCGTCACCGAGAACTCGAGCTTCGTGCGGGCCCGCGGCTCGCACGCGATCGTTACCGAGCCCTGCTCCGTGAACTTCACGGCATTGGTCGTGAGATTCAGCAGCACGCGACCGACGGCGACACGATGACCCACCCGCACATCCGCTTCGGGAACACCGGCGTTCAGCGCGATGCGCTTCTCGGTGGCGAGCGGCTGCACGAGATCGCACACCACCTTCAGCACGCTCGAGAGCGAGAACGGCATCGGCCGCTCGTCGACGAGGCGATTGCCCCCGTGCGCGAGCTCGATGACGTCGTCGGCCAGGGTGGTGAGCCCGAAGGCGGCGCTGTGCACGAGATCCATCTGTCGCGCCTGGATGTCGACCAGTGGGCCGCTGCGACCGCTCCGCAGCTGCTCGGCCAGCAGCAGGATCGCGTTGAGCGGTGAGCGCATGTCGTGCACGACTTCGATGAGCAGCTGCATCGCATCGGGGCCGCTCAGCCGACTGGCGAACTGTTGTGCCCCGTTGCGCTCCAGCTCCGACTGTAGCCGCTCGATCGCACCGAGGACGCGAGCGACCTCGGTCATATCGACCTCGCCCGCGTTGCTCGCCAGCTCCTCGACGAAGAGGCGACGCAGCAGGGCGAACAGCTGGTGCGCGGCCGGACCGACCGATGTCGCGAGCTGGACCGTCGCCTCGTCTTCGACGGCGCGCTCGACGGCGATCGCGAGCGACTCCACAGCCGCCGTGAAGTCCACGGCGCCACCGCCACGAGGGACGAGCACGCTGTGCGCTCCCTCGGCCGGGAGCCGTTCGAGCGCGCGCGTCATGATCTCCCAAACGGGGCGCGTCGCGGCCCGAAAGGGCATCTTCAACAGCGCACCGCCGGAAGGGCGCGCCATCATTCCATCGTGCCGGAGTTGTCGTCGCGCCGGAAGCCGTGCTTCTCCATGAGCCGATAGAGCGTTGTGCGGTCGATGCAGGCGAGGCGGGCTGCCTTGGACATGTTGCCACCAGCCCGAACCACTAGACGCGAAAGATATTCCTTCTCGAAGTCTGCGACGAGCTTGTCCTTGGCGAGGTGATACGGCTCGCGCATCACCGCCAGCGGCATTCCGCTGGTCGTCGCCGATTTGGCATCGTCCTCATACACCGGAAGGTGCTCGGGTTCCACGGGACGATCCGCCTCCGCGATCACCGCGACGTGCTCGATGACGTTCTGCAGCTCGCGGACGTTGCCGCGCCAGGGCCGGGTCCGGAGCGCCTCGAGCGTCGCCTCGGTGAGGGGCGGCGGGGTCGTGCGCGTGCCGCGATGGCGCTCCCAGTACACCGACAGGAAATGGTTCGCCAGCAGTGCAACGTCGCCCAGACGCTGCCGCAGCGGCGGCAACTTGATCGGGACCACCCGCAGCCGGTAGAAGAGGTCCTCACGCAGCACGCCGCTGCTCACCGCCTCGGCTGGCTCTCGGTTCGTCGCGGAGATGAAGCGCACGTTCACGATCGCATCGTGCTCCTGCTCGCTGCCGACGCGCCGGACGATACCGTCCTGCAGCACACGGAGCAGCTTCGCCTGGAGGGGCAGCGACATCTCCGTGACTTCGTCGAGGAAGAACGTCCCGCCGTTCGCCGTTTCCAGTAGACCGGGCTTGGTCCGATCGGCGCCGGTGAACGCCCCCTTCACGTGGCCGAATAGCTCGCTCTCGAGGAGGTTCGCGGGAAGCGCCGCGCAGTTGATCGACACGAGGGAGCGACTGGCCCGGCGGCTGTGGCGATGGATGAACTGCGCCACCACCTCCTTCCCTGTGCCGCTCTCCCCGGTGATCATCACCGATGCATCGGTCTCCGCCACGCGGCGCGCCAGCTCCACCGCACTTCGGAATGCCGGTGCGGTCCCGAGCAACGTCACCTTGTCGCTGTTGCTCGAATCCGCGACGCCGTGGCGCCGCAGATCCCGCGTCTCCCGGGCGACGAGAATGACGTGCGCCGCTCGCCCGATCAGGATGTGCAGGTGGGTGGCCGAGAACGGCTTGGGCAGGTAATCCCACGCACCGGCCCGGAGTGCCTCGATGCTGGTGGCGACGCTCGGGTTACCCGTGATGACGATGACGATGGCTTCCTTGTTCGCCTCCAGGGCGCCGGCGACGACCTCCATGCCGGACACGGGCGTCATGTGGAGATCGACCAGGACGATGTCGAAGCGGCTCCGCCGCATCATGTCGATCGCTTCGTCCCCACGGCCTGCCGAGCTGACATTATAGCCGTCGGCCTGGAGCATGCTGGTGCATCCATCCCGGAGGGTCCGCTCGTCGTCTACGACGAGGATACGGATGGTTGGCTTCGCTTCGGGGGGGATGGAGAGCGCATCGAAGGCTCCCCGCGTGGCGAGGGTGTCTGACATACGGGAAGAACGAGGGACTCGGCCGCACGTAACTGGATCGTCGCACTGAACCCCTGGCCAGTTCACGACGAGGGCGCGGAAGAGCAGAAGCCTCGGGGAAGGTGCAGCTTCATCGCCACACGCTGTGGCACGCCCGCTTCCCCGCGCGCTCAATGTGCCCCGGCTGGTCGCCAGATGCAAGCACGAGCGAAACGGATGGTTGCTCCCGTGACGACGGAAGGGGTCGTCAGTCGTATTAAGTTGATGTGTTGCAAGCTCTACGGGCTGTGTGGCAGTGCCGCGCCAGTGGCGTGCAGCGATCGATGTTTCCCGGGGTAAGAGTGTTTGCTGGGGTCGGCTCCCTCTTTGCGTTGGGGAGCCAGTATAGAACGGCCCATTCCGGGTCACCGGTGGTGCGGACGCGCGCACCTCGGTTTCGCCCGTCCTACTCGATAGAGACGAGAGCCTGATGTCTGCCGAGTTTCCCATCGTCGCATCGCCAGCTGGACCACTCGCGGGGAACCAGTTCCCCCGAACTGCGACCTGGTCGCCCGAGCCTCCCGAGGAGAGCTCCGAGGGAACCCCACAGGTCACCCGTCTCCTCGGCGCCGTCAGCCGCTACAAATGGCTGACGATCGGCCTTGCCATCCTGGGCGGCATCATCGGTGCGATCGCGACGAAGTTCGTCGCGCCTACCTACGAGGCCCGGGCGAAGGTCTGGATCATGTCGGCGAAGCCGACGACCGGCCCGCAGCCGACTGGCCCGATCCGGGCCGAGGAGCTGCTTCCCCAGACGTCGTGGGCGGAGCTCTTCCAGAGCTTCGCCATCACGGACTCCGTGGTCGCCAAGCGCGGTCTGGCCGCCACGCCGGAGGATCCGAAGGATCGGCCCGCGTTCGTGCGCTTCGCGACCACCGGGCAGCCGATCGTCGGCGACTACAGCCTCGCGATCGACGCGAAGGGGCAGCGGTACACGCTGAGCCGGAAGACCGACGGCGCGGTCGTCGACACGGGCGCCGTGGGCGACTCGATCGGCCGATCGGTTGGTTTCCGCTGGCTCCCGACCGCCCGAATGCTCACACCAGGCCGTACCTACAACTTCCACGTCGTCACCCCGCGCGACGCATCCACCTCCCTGCTGCGGAAGCTCCAGCCCCCGCCGATGGTCGCGTTCAACAGCAACTTCATGAACGTGACGCTGGTGGACAACGATGCGGGGGAGGCGGCGGCCACGCTGAACACCTGGCTCTCGGAGTTCGACAGCACGGCGCTCTGGCTCAAGCGTCGCAATGTCTCGGAGTATTCCAATCGGCTCGAGGAGCAGCGTCAGTATGCCATGACGCGGCTGCGTGACGCGGAGCTCAAGCTCGAGGGATTCCGCACTCGCACGATCACCCTGCCCTCCGAAGCGACGGTCATCACGCCCGGTCTCGCGGAGACGCGCGACCCGGTGTTCAAGGCGTACTTCGACAAGAAGATGGAGTCGGGCGACCTGAAGCAGTTTGCCGACGCTCTCGCGCGTGCATTGACCGCAGGGCCGGCGGCTCCCGAGGCGATCAGCTCCATCCCTGGCCTGCTGATCCAGCCCGGCGCGAAGGACCTGGGGCTGCTTCTGGACGAGCTGTCTAAAAAGCAGGCTGAGCTTCGCGAGGCGCAGAAGGTCTACACCGACGAGTTCAGCAAGGTGAAGGACCTGCAGAAGAACATCAGCGATCTGCGCTCACGCTCGATTCCGGCGGCCGCGCGAAATCTCCTCGCACAGTTGCAGACCCGTGCGAACGCGCTGAACAACCAGATCGCCGCCACGTCGGCGGAATTGCGCACGATCCCCACGCGTTCGATCGAGGAACAGCGACTGCGGCGCGAACAGGAGATGTTCGAGTCGATGTACCGGAACCTCTCTGCACGCTACGCCGACGCGCGGCTCGCGGAGTCGAGCGTGATGCCGGACATCACCATCCTCGACCGGGCCGCGCCCGCCATGGGACTGGTGACGTTCCGCAGCCTGAAGATCATCGGCAGCGGGATCCTGCTCGCCCTGGGGCTCGGACTCGGTCTGTCGGTGATGCTCGATCGAATGGACCACAAGTTCCGGCATCTGGCGCAGGTCAGCTCCGATCTGGGACTCGCGGTGCTGGGAACCGTGCCGAAGATCGCACAGCCCCCTCGGCGAGCGAAGCCCGAGGACGCTGCAGAAGTCATCGAGTCGTTCCGCGGGATCAGGCTTCGCCTGCAGTACGCGTACTCCGCGAGCCAGCCGCTCGTGTGCGGCGTGACGAGCCCCGAGCAGGGCGACGGCAAGTCGCTCGTGGCCTCGAACCTGGCCCTCGCGTTCGCCGAGGCGGGTTACCGCACACTGCTCATCGACGCCGATACGCGTCGCGGAGCATTGCACGAGGTGTTCGCCGCCCAACGTCGGCCCGGTCTGATCGAGGTCCTGTCGGGGGAAGTGACGCGCGCGGAGGTGATGCAGCCGACGTCGCAGGAACGTCTCACGCTGATACCGTGCGGCGGACGCCGCACGACGAACCCGGAGCTGATCGCGAGCCCTGCTCTACCTCGGCTTCTGAGTGAGCTCGTGCGCGAGTTCTCGGTGATCATCGTCGACGGGCCGCCACTGTCGGCGGGTATCGACGCCTTCGCGATCGGGGCGGCGTGCGAAAACACGTTGATGATCCTTCGCCACGCGAAGACCGATATGCGCATGGCGAAGACGAAGCTGGCACTCCTGCGTCGACTCCCGCTCCGCACAGTGGGCGTGGTGCTGAACGACGTGGAGTCGTTGGGCGACTACAAGTACTACGGCTACGACGCGAAGTACCGTGCACTCCCAGAGGAGCGAGCCGTCGCGACGGTCTGATCGATGGGCTGGTAAGGGCCGCCCGGGCGGCGCGCTCGCTCAGGCCTGAGGGGCCGGGGCCAACTCCCGCGCCGGGAAATCGGGGACGGCG
>DATFOL010000099.1:0-4222 GCA_035265545.1 Gemmatimonadaceae bacterium
CGCCCGCTGCCGCACCCGCTACGCCGCCGACGCCTTCACCGATTCTCTCGTTGCGAGTATCCCTCTGCTCGTTCGCCATCTCGAGTTCCTCCTTCGCTGCTCACCCACTCTGCTGCAGCTTCCGGGTCGCCCCCTCTCCCGCTCCCCAGCGACCGGGAGTGTCGCGACCGACTTCGATGATCCCTCGCAGTGTTTGGCGATGGGGAGCGCGTTGGAAGCAAAGAGCAGACCGGGGGAGGAACTACAGTCTGCTGACGCGGTGTTTGCGAACGCAATCATCGTGATTCCGTTCTTCAGCTCTTCGGTTCATCGGTACACGGCCGACCTCTGGAAGCTGATGCGTCCCGAGGCCGGCCGTGTACCGATGAACCGAAGCACCGATGAACAGCGCGCGCTCAGCGCGCTACGCGCGCGCCTCACACGATCGCGACCGTTGGCGGCGGCAGCACCGACGTGCACGCCGCGCAGCGGTGCGCGAGTGCCGGCACCATCGACAGACATTCGGGACACTCGCGCGTCCTCGGCGCTTCCGGCTCCGGTGCCGGCCCCTTCAGGCGGTTCACCTGACGGATCAGCAGGAAGATGACGAACGCGACGATCAGGAAATCGACGATGGTGTTGAGGAAGACACCGTAGTTGATCGTCGCTGCGCCCGCTGCCTTCGCTTCCGCGAGCGTCGCGTGATGCGCACCCGACAGATCGACGAACAGGTTCTTCATGTCCACCCGGCCAAGCGCGAGCCCGAGCGGCGGCATGAGCACGTCTTCGGTGAACGACGTGACGATCTTGCCGAACGCCGCGCCGAGGATGACGGCGATTGCGAGGTCGAGCACATTGCCGCGCATCACGAACGCTTTGAATTCCCTGAGCATTGGTTCGGGCGTGAAAGATGAAATGGAGGCGGACGGGAGAGCATGCGGCCGCCCGCCACCGCTCGCCAGGGGCATCCCTGCACCCGGTCCTCGGCTCACGAAGCCTCCCTCCGCCGATTACCTTCAAATCGACCATGGCAACGACCGATACCGACATCCTGTCACGGGAAGAGCTCGTCGCTCAGCTGCAGGACGAGATCAAGTCGCTCGCGCGCAAGAGGAACGCTGTCATCCTCGCGCACAACTACGAGCGCGCCGAGGTCCAGGACGTCGCCGACTACGTGGGCGACTCGCTCGGCCTCTCGCGCGAGGCCGCCAAGACCGATGCCGACGTCATCGTCTTCTGCGGCGTGCACTTCATGGCGGAGACCGCCGCCGTCCTGTCTCCAAGCAAGGTCGTGCTGCTGCCCGACCTCGCGGCTGGCTGCTCGCTCGCTTCGACGATCGACGCGGAGCAGCTGCGCGCGTGGAAGGCCGAGCATCCTGGCGCGGTCGTCGTGTCCTACGTCAACACGACCGCCGACGTGAAGGCGGAGAGCGACTACTGCTGCACCTCGGGCAACGCGGTGGAGGTCGTGAACGCGATTCCCGTCGACATCGAGATACTCTTCTGCCCGGACATGTTCCTCGGCGCGCACGTCAAGCGCATGTCGGGGCGCCAGAACATCCGCATCTGGATGGGCGAGTGCCACGTGCACGCCGGCATCGATCCGGAGAACATCCGTCTGCAGCGCTCGCTGCATCCCGAGGCGGAGTTCCTCATCCACCCCGAGTGCGGCTGCTCGACGAGCGTGCTCGAGGCGATCTCCGCGGGGGACGTCGACCCGACCGGAGTCCAGATTCTCTCGACGGAAGGGATGATCAGGCGGCCGGCGATGTCGCCCGCAACCGAGTTCATCGTGGCAACCGAGGTCGGCATCTTGCATCGACTCCGGCGCGAGAACCCGACGAAGCGTTTCGTCGCGGCGAACGAGCGGGCGTCGTGCGCATATATGAAGGTGACGACACTCCCCAAGGTGAAGCGCGCACTCGAGCGTCTCGAGCACCGCATCACCGTGCCGACGGACGTCGCCAACCGGGCTCGGCGGGCCATCGAGCGCATGATCGCCATCGGCGGCCAGCATCCGCTGAGCCCCGTGCCTCAGTCCACGATCGACCCCGGCGAGTAGCGAACCGGGCGGTCGCCAGCCCCGAGTCAGCGGAGAGCAGCGCATGGAGATGCAGCCCCACGAGCACGAGCGTCGCCCGTCCCCCCGCACCATCACGCCGCTCAGCACGCCAACCGCCCTCGGCGGCATGGGACTGCTCCGCTTCCCATATCATCAGAACGACCTGCGCAACCTGGTGCGCTCCGCGCTCGACGAGGACGAGGCGTTCAACGACCTGACGACGATCGCCACGGTCGTCTCCGACCGGCACGCGCGCGGTCAGCTCGTCGCCCGGGGCGAAGGGGTGATCTGCGGGGTGCCGCTCGCCGTGGAGGCGTTCCGCCAGCTCGACCCAAAGGTCACGATCCGCGTCGATCTCGAGGACGGCGCGCGGGTGAGGAAGGGCTCGAATGTCCTTTATCTCTCCGGTCACGCCCGCGCCCTGCTCGGCGCCGAACGCGTCGCGCTCAACTACATGCAGCGCCTCTCGGGGATCGCGACCCTCACGGCGAAGTACGTCGACGCGGTGAAGGGAACGAGGGCGAAGATCCTCGACACCCGGAAGACGACGCCCGGCTGGCGGCTGCTCGAGAAGTACGCCGTGCGCGCTGGTGGCGGGACGAACCACCGGCTCAACCTCTCGGCAGCCGTCCTGATCAAGGACAACCACCTCGCCGCCGTCGACGGCGACGTTGCCCTCGCGGTGCGCCGCGCCCGCGATCTGGCCCCGGTCGGGACCAAGATCGAGGTCGAGTGCGAGCGGATCGAGCAGGTGGAGGCGGCCGTCGAGGCGAAGGCCGACATCGTGATGTTCGACAACATGCATCCCGACGAGATGGCGGGGTGCGTCCAGCTCGTCGCCGGCCGCGCGATCACCGAGGCGTCGGGGCGCGTGCGCCTCGAGAACGTCCGCGCCATCGCCGAGGCCGGCGTGGACTGGATCTCCGTCGGCTCACTGACCCATTCGGCTCCGGCGCTCGACCTGGCGCTCGACTTCGAGTAGTCGGCGGACGGCGGAGCAGGGAAACCCCTACTCCGGGTCCGGGAAATTCTCTCGCAGCGCCCGGGGCCGCGCCGCATCTTTCAATGATGCCCGATGCGCCAGCCCTGCCCGGAGTGACGATCGAGCCGACGCGCGCCGCTGCCGATGCCGCGCCCAGCGCGCGCCGGCGTCCCGGCCTGCCCAGGCTCGCCGCGCGTGCGCTGCGCGTTCCCCTGCTCGGAAAGCTGGCGGGCGCGAACCTCGTGATCGTCGTCGCGGCGCTGGTGGCCGTGGAGGCCGAGCGGCGCAGCATCCTGCCTGGCACCGCGGTATCGATCCTCGGTCTCGCGCTGGCGCTCAGCCTCGTCGTCAACCTCGTGCTCGTGTACGTCGCCCTGCGGCCGCTCAACGACCTCGAGGCCACCGCGGCGCGGGTGTCGGCGGGCGACCTCGAGGCGCGCGTGGCGCCGAGCGTCCTGGCGGACCGCGACATGGCGCGCGTCGGGACGACGCTCAACACGCTGCTCGACCGGCTCACCGAAGACCGCGCGCGCGTGCGCCGGCTCGCCGCGCAGGTGATCAGCGCGCAGGACGAGGAGCGTGCCCGGGTCGCTCGCGAGCTGCACGACTCGACCGCGCAGATGCTCGCCGCCGTGATGCTGCAGCTCGGCGTCGCCGCGAAGGAGAGCACGTCGCCGGCGCTCGACGCGCGAATCGCGACACTCCGCGAGCTGGCCTCCGAGGCGCTGGAGGAAGTGCGCTCGCTGTCGCACACGATCCATCCGCGCGTGCTCGACGACCTCGGCCTCGCGGCGGCGCTCGAGTGGCTGGCGAGGCAGTCGCGTGAGCAGGACGCGCTCGACGTCGAAGTGATCGCCGCCGCCGCGCCGGCGATCCCGAAGCTGCCCGCATCGGTGCTGTATCGGGTGGCGCAGGAGGCGCTGCGGAACGCGGTGCGCCACGCCGCGGCGCGCCGGGTCGAGCTCTGGCTGCGGCAGGCGCCGGGCACGGCCACCCTCGAGGTGGTGGACGACGGCCGCGGCTTCGACGTGCGTCGCGCCGAGGAACGAAGACCCGGAATGGGACTGTTCTCCATGCGTGAGCGCGTCGGGCTGGTGAACGGCACGCTCGCGGTGGTGAGCGCACCGGGCCGCGGAACGCGCATCGTGGCGACCGTGCCGGTGACCGAGCAGTCCGACAAGGAGCGGGGATGAGCATTC
>DATFOL010000100.1:0-3990 GCA_035265545.1 Gemmatimonadaceae bacterium
TCGCACCACACGAAACGGTGGCGACGCTCAAGGAGGACAAGGAATGGCTGAAACAACGGCTGACGTCCGGCGCGACATCGAGCTGACGCGGAACCGGATCTCGGATACGCTCGAGCAGCTCGAGAACAAGCTCAACGTCACGCAGATGGTGAAGGACAACCCGTGGCCCGCGCTCGCGCTGGCCGTTGGAGCCGGTGTGCTGCTGAGCGGCTCGCGCGCGGACGTGAAGGCGGCCGCCGCAACGGTCACCGCGACGAAAGGCGCGAGCGGCCGCATCGGCACCGTGCTCGACGATCTCGTCGCGCAGGTCGTGCAGAGCTTCCACGGCGTCGTCGAGCAACGGATCGAAGGGCTCGCCACGCAGGTGAAGCAGGCGATCGGCGCGCCGGTGGGCACCGCGCGCAGCAACTCTGGTCTCCCAGCCGGGCAGAACACGAGCTCCTCGCTCGGGTTCCAGGGCACCGATGCGGGCGACGGCATGACGGTCCCGCGCGCCGATTGAGAATTGAGGCTCTCTCCGGCGTGTGTTCGATACGGGGTCGGCGCCGAGCCGGCCCCGTATCGCGTGTAGGGGCGGGATGGGGGTGACTCAGTGACTCAGTGACTCAGTGACTCAGTGACTCAGTGACTCAGTGACTCAGTGACTCAGTCAACCGAGTCACCAGCGGCGCGCAGCGCCGCGAAGGTCACTGAGTCACCGAGTCACAGCGGCGCTTCGCGCCGCGCCCCGCTCAGCGCGCGTACTTGATCCACCGCACCAGCTCACCCAGCGACGGCTTCTTTCCGTACATCAGCAGCCCCACTCGGTAGATCCGACCCGAGAGCCAGATCGAAGCGGCGCATGCGGCTGCCACGCCGGCCAGCGCGCCCACGACCTCGAACCAGGGCACCGGCACCAGCGTGATGCGCAGCGGCATGATGATCGGCGCCGATGTCGGAAACATCGACATCGTGCGCGCCAACGCGCTCCCCGGGTTGGCCATGATCGGCCCCATGAAGATCACCGAGGAGACGAGCAGCAGCATCACGGGTGTCGCCGCCTGCTGGACGTCCTCCTGACTGTTCACCATCGCGCCCACCGCGGCGAACAGCGACGCATAGAAGATGAAACCGAGGACGAAGCAGCAGAACAGCGCGAACGCCGCCCAGAGCGGGACTGATGGGATGCTCCCGGCGAGCATGCTCAGTCCGGGTGCGCCACCTGCGCCCGCGCTGCCGGCGGAAGCCGCCACTGCGGCGGTCTGCCCCGCGTTGCCGAACAGCATCGGGCCGGCGTACCTGACCGCGGCGAGCGAGAGCACCACCCACGAGAGCACCTGCGTGATCGCCACGAGCCCCACGCCCAGGATCTTGCCCGCGAGCAGCGTATCCGTGTTGACGCTCGACACCACCACCTCGGCGACGCGCGTGGTCTTCTCCTCCAGCACGCTGCGCATGATCGCTTGGCCGTAGATCACGATCATCATGTAGAGCAGCAGCGCGACCGCGTAGCCGAGAAAGATCTGTCCGAGCCTGTCCCCCTTCTCGCGGCCCTCGTCACCGATGCTCTGGGTGTGGAGCTCGAGCGGGAATCGGGAGAACGCGGCCACCTGGCGCGCGTCGATACCTGCGCGCTCCATGCGCGCGGCGATCAACTCGCTGCGCACGGTGGCGCGGAGGGCGCCGATCTCGCTGGGCGAGCTCGCGTTCCGCCCCTCATAGCGCAGCGAATCCCCCGATACGGTCGTGCTGTCGAGCACCAGAAACCCGTGCACCTCGTTTCGCTGCACGCGCAGCGTCGCGCGGTCCCGCGCCACGCCGAGCTCCGCGGGCTGGACGACCGTGAGGTAGGGCGCGCGCGAGCGCGGATAACGCTCGCGCAGCGCCGCCGCGACGCGCTCCCCGAGCCCGACGCCGGTGGCGTCGAGGATCTCGACGTGTCCGATGTCGCGCGGTCCTTCGCCGCGACCGCCGAGCAGTCGAGGCGCGCCGGCGACGAGCATGAAGAACACCGGCCCGAGGAGTGTGCCGAGCAGGAACCACTTCGATCGCACGCGCTCCAGATACTCGCGCCGGAACACCACCAGCAGCTTAGCCATCCGTCATCCCCTCCTCGACGCCTCGCGCGCCGACGCGCTCGAGGAAGATCTGGTGCAGCGACGGAAGCACGAGCTCGAACCGCTGCACCGCCGCGCCGGTGGCGACGACGTGCCGCAATACCTCCTGCGGGTCCGCGCCCGCCGCGAGCTCGAGCTCGTAGTAGCGGTTGTGGTCGTCCACCCGGGTCACGAGCCGGCGATCGGCCAGCACCGGCGCGATGAGTCGCGTGTCGCCGTCCACCGCCAGCGCGACCATCCGGCGGCTGTGTGCGCGCCGCACCTCGCTCACACCGCCGTCGAGCACCTTGTGGCCGCGCGCGATGATGCACACCGAGTCGCACAGTCGCTCGGCGTTGTCCATCAGGTGCGTGCTGAAGATCACTGTCTTCCCACGCGCTTTGAGCTCCACGATCGCGTCCTTGAGCGCCTGCGCGTTGATCGGATCGAGCCCCGAGAACGGCTCGTCGAGGATGACGAGATCGGGATCGTGCACGAGCGTGGCGATGAACTGCACCTTCTGCTGCATCCCGCGCGACAGCTCGTCGACCTTCGCCGACCCCCAATCCCGCTCCGCGTTCTTCAGCGCGAGGCGCACGAGCCACTCGTCGATGCGCCGATCGGCCTCCTTGCGCGGCACGCCTTTCAGCTCGGCGAGAAAGCGCAGCACGCGGCGCACCTGCATCTTCTTGTACAGCCCGCGCTCCTCGGGAAGGTAGCCGATGCGGTCGGTGATCCCGTTATCGCGGCTCGACTGCCCGAGCAGCGTGATCGTGCCGCTGTCCGGCACGATGATGTTGAGGATCATCCGGATGGTCGTGGTCTTGCCCGCGCCGTTCGGGCCGAGGAGCCCGTAGACACTGCCGCGAGGCACCGCGAGGGTGAGGTCGCTGACCGCGATGTGTGCGTCGTAGCGTTTGACGACGTTCCGAATGTCGATTGCGAGGTCGGACATCGAGGCGGGAAGGGGCTGCCGGTCGGGCGCTCGTGCAGTCGTCTGCAGGCGCAGCGCGGCACTTGCCCATACTGTCCCCGTGCAACGAGATTCGCCACATGCGGCCGCTTCGAATCGCGCTCCTGCTCACCACGTTCGGCGCCGCTGTGCAGCCGTGCCGGGCTGCCGCCCCTGGGCGCGATACGGTGGTCGTGTTCAGCGCCGCCAGCCTCGCGAAACCCATCCGCGCGGTGCTCGACAGCTTCGCGCGGCGCACGGGGGCGGTGGTGCAGCAGGAGAGCGGCGCATCGCTCGAGCTCGCGCGGCGGATCACCGAGCTGCACCGGGTGCCCGACGTGATCGCGCTCGCCGACCAGGAGGTGTTTCCGCAGCTGCTCGTGCCCCGCGCCGCATCATGGTACGTGCGCTTCGCGCGCAACCGCATGGTGCTCGCCTACACCGACCGCTCGACCGGCGCCTCCGGGCTGAACACCGGCAACTGGCATCAGCTCATTTTGCGCCCCGGTGTGCGCGTCGGTCGGAGCGACCCGCGACTCGCGCCCGTCGGCTATCGAACGCTGCTGCTCTATCGGCTCGCCGAGTCGTACTACCGCATTCCCGGATTGGCGTCGCGGCTCGAGGCACGCACGTCCCCGGCGCTGATCCGCGCCAACGCCTCCGAGCTCGTGGCGCTGCTGCAGGCTGGTGAGCTCGATTACATCCTCGACTACGAGTCGCTCGCGCGGGCGAACCGGCTCCGCTACGTGTCGCTTCCGGCGGAGATCGACCTCGGCGATCCCGCGCGCGCGGCGCAGTACGCGCGCGCGTCGGTGCGGGTGGCGCGCCGGACCGACACCACCACCCATGCCGGTGCGCCGATCGTCTACGCCGCGAGTGTCCCCAACCACGCGCCGCATCGGGCAGCCGGGGTGCGCTTCCTCGAATACCTCCTTCCGCCGGCTGGCCAGGCGGTGCTGCGCG
>DATFOL010000101.1:0-23755 GCA_035265545.1 Gemmatimonadaceae bacterium
GTCGGCGTTGTTGAACCCGGAGCCAATTGGAATCAGGGCGTTGAGGTTCACGTCCTTGCCGGCGGCGTCCTTACCCGGCTTGAGGCCCGCTGCGTTCTGGTGCGTCAGGTTCTGGAACTGCTGGGCGAAGGCGCCGCCCCACGACAGCTTGAAGCCCGTGTACGACGCGCCGGCCGTCTTTGGCGACTCGAACACGTTGATGCCGCGCATGTCGTTGGCGCGGAGATGCTGGATCTCGATCGCCGGCGCGTAGTACCGCACGACCTTCGCGTCGCTCTTCTTCGCGGGCAGGGTGTCGGCCGTCGCCGTGGTGTCGCGTGCAGCGCCGGCCTGGCTGACGGTCGCGTCCTGCTGCGCGTAGGCGGGCGTCGCCGCCGCGAGAGCGGCAATGAGGAGGAGTCGAGTGCTCGTCATGGTAGGGATCCTCACGTGGGAGGAGGGATTGGGTCAGCTCTTCAGCAACAGGTCGAACTTCACGGTCACGGTCTCGCCAACCTTGATCCGGCCGAACATCAGCGTGGGCGGCTTGAGACCGTAGTCGGTCATCTTCAGCGGATAGGTGCCAGTCACGCGGAGGGCGCCGCCTTCGGACTTTCCGACGGCCGGGATCGAGATGGACTTCTGGACACCACCGAGGCTCAGCGTGCCCGCCAGCGTGCCGGCGACACCTTCATCAGCGCGGCTGACATCGTAGCTCGCGAGCTTGAAGTCGATCACCGGGTTGGCATCCGTCTTCAGCGCCTTGCGCATGTGGTCGTTCATCGTGCCGTTGCCGCACTCGAGCTTCGCGGCTTCGACGCGGACGCGAACGGCACTCACGCCCTTCTCTCCGGCCGTCACCTGCGCTACGGCGTCGGGCGCGCCCTCGACCATGGCGTCGATGTCGGTGGCCTTGCAGCTGAAGCTCCGCACGGTCGAGGTGCCGTCGACCCAGAGGCGACTCTCGGGCTGCAGGCTCAGGCGCTCGAAGGCGGACGTCCAGGCCAGCGCCGGCAGCGTGACGGCGATCGCCAAAGCCGGGACAGCGAAGCGGAGCGTCCGTGGTGTGAAGACTCGCATGTTCGACCTCCAGTTGGTTCGAGCACGATCATCGCACTCGCACCATGAAGGTCGCGTTTCCGTGGAGTCCCAGGTGTCGGGCGTACTGTCCAAAGGTCAGGCGGCTGTCTCGGACGGCACGTGAGGGATTCTCCCGACACGCGGCTTCGGAGGCCGGCCAGGTTCGGGAACAACCCCACGCGCCGCGGCATGGTATCCCGGCTCCAGCGCGCTTCACGCGACCACATGATTCAAGGTGCGACCAAGGGGCATTCGACCCGCACAGTGGTGAGCACCATGACAGACACGATCGAACGCGGCACGGCGGATGTCCCACACGGAACGCTTGCCGAGATCGCCCGAGACCTCGCCGCGAGGCCATATGCGCGCCGCGGAGTACCTGCGCGGACCCAGCCGATCCGCGTGATGCTCGTCGACGACCACCATCTCGTGAGAGCCGGGCTCGAATCCGTCCTCCACGCTTGCGCCGACCTCTCCGTGGTGGGAGAAGCCTCCGACGGGGAAGAGGCGGTGGCCGTGGCGACACGGGTGCGTCCCGAGGTCGTCGTGATGGACCTCGACATGCCGGTCATGGATGGGCTCACCGCCACACGTCTCCGGCACGACATCGTGCCGGAGGTCCGCGTGCTGATCGTCACCATGTATCCGGAACGCGAGAAGCTGATGTCCGTGCTCGATGCGGGAGCGCGCGGCTATCTCGCGAAGTCCGCCGCGGACTGCGACCTGCCGGAAGCGATCCGGGTGGTGGCATCGGGGGAGGTGTACGTGCAGCCGGCCGTGGCGCGAACGTGGCTCACTCCTCCGAGGAGCCACCTCGCGAACGAACGGACGCACGGAGTCGACTCGCCCGGCTGAGCAATCGCGAGCAGACCGTCGTCGTGCTGACGGCGAGGGGATACAACGGCCCCGAAACCGGACGGCAGCTCGGCATCACCGCGAAGACCGTTGACACCTACAAGCAGCGGATCGAGGAGAAGCTCGGACTATCGCATCGCTCCGAGTATGTGCGCTTCGCGCTCGAAGCGGAGCTGCTCGCGGCGCACGCGGTCTGAGAGGTCGCGCGGCGGCCGCCCCGCAAGTCGACCACCTTCCGGGCGCGCCAGTATGCCGCCACGGCGGCGCCGATCTCGCCTCGCTCGAGAACATTTTGCTCAAACTCGACCCGCACCTCCTCGAAGCCTGGTGCGACCCAGCCGTCTACCTCAGCTCTTGCGCTCATGAGCCTGATGGCGTGCCGAGGGAGGGCGTGCGTCTCAGAAGCGTGACGGCCACGACCACGATCCAGAGCAGAAACGCGCCGATGTTGATACGCTCCCATACCCCCACCCAGGGCGTAGGCAGATTGGCAGCCACTCGTGGACCATCCGCTCCAGCCAGAGTTCCGAACACTACGAACACCATGACTGTCACGATGGAATACCACCGGAACCACTTGCCCAAGGTGGCTGCTCCGAAGCCGATGGCGAGCAGCATGATGAGGACGGTGGCGATCGCGAATGCGATGTGCATGCTGTCCGTCAGCGTCAGCTCCGACCCGCGGAGGTGCATTGGTGGCCAGAAGAAGCCCAGGACGCCATAGGCCAGGAGCAACCAACCCGTCGTGCGCAGGGCGCGGTCCGGCCCCGCGGCGCGGCAGACGCCGCGTGCGAAGACTGTGACGAGCAGCCCATAGAGCATGCTCAGAGCGACCCAGAGCGATCGCGTCGGAGCACCGATCGCCGAGAGCTCACTGACGGTCTGCGAGATCGAGCTGTAGCCCTGCCACCGGGTAGCGACGACGACGAGCATGGCCGCGTACAGCAGGGACGAAAAAACGCCACACCCGAGCATGAAGCGTCGCGCGAGGATCTCGCGCCGAGCTGGACGTACAAGTTGATCATTGCGGTCCAGCTCCATTCTCAGTGCGGTCATGGCGTCCTCCGCGAAGCAATAGCCTCCCTTCCATCTTCTCCACCCGCCTTCTGCGCCATGGAGGATGGCGGTCCCATCGTGGCGGCGCAGTCGGGCATCGGAGGACACGAAGTCACCAGCACGACTCGCTCGCGCCCAAAGCGTGCCGTCAGGCAACCACCGACAGCGGTGTGCGAGCACGAAGCCAAGGTTCCGTATGTCGCCACGACAGGGAGGAGGTACTACATGTCCACCACGTCATCGTTCGCCAGCAGCACCGGCGAGACCGGGCGCCTCTACGCGGCCGGCGCGGGATCGCCGGCGACTCGCCCACTCGACCTAGCTGGGCGCGCGGTGCTCCTCGCCACCGACGGATCTCCCAGCGCCGTCGCCGGGGCGCGGATCGCACTGCTATTGGCCAGGAAACACCGCGCGATGATCCACGTCGTGTCGGTCGTGGACACGCGCTCCTCGCCCATCCCTCCACCGCTCGACGTGGCCCTCACGATGGGGGACGCGCTGGCTGGACCGGATCTTCATCGAGAGCAGGAGTGGAGCGTACGCACGGAACTCTCCGGCGCGATCGGGGAACCGATCGATTGGCCCGTCCGAATCAGGCTCGGCGCCCCAGGCACTACGATCGTCAAGGAGGCGGAGCAGAGTGGAGCCGCGCTCGTGATCGTCGGACTTCGTCGGCACGGCCGGCTCGACCGCGCCGTCAACGATGAGACCGCGCTCAATGTGATGCGTAATGCGTCCTGTCCCGTTCTCGGTGTCGTCCCGACCCAGGATCAGCTGCCGAGGCGGCTACTCGCCGCGGTCGATTTCAGCGAAGGGAGTCTGATCGCGGTGCGAACCGGGTCGGCCTTGGTGGATCGTGAGGGCATGCTCGTACTGGCGTACGTCCAGGCACTGAACGGCTTCCTCCTGGACGAGGGTCAGGCGGCCATCCACGAGCTCGGGGTGCAAGCCGGCTTCGCGAAGGTCGCGCGCGAGCTGGGGCGCGACGACGTCGCGTTCGACCACTTGGTGCTTCACCACGGTCCGTCGCAGAGCACGGCGCAAGCGCTGCTCGATTACGCCGACGAGATGAAGTGTGATCTCATCACGGCAGGCAGCGTGCAGCACAGCCGGCTCGATCGTTGGATGGTCGGAAGCGTGAGCACCGAACTGGTACGCGATGGACGACACTCGGTGTTGATCGTTCCGCCTCGTCGGCGCAACACGACCGCTGGCTGACGTACACGTCGGCCAGTGTCAGCCGCGGTCACGGCGCGTCGGCCGACACGCGCGGCGAGCAGATGACGAAGGTGACCTTCGGCCTCTACGTGCTCCTCGGCGCCGCGTCCATCGCGGTGTATCTCACCGGTGAGCCCGCCGAGGATGCTGTGGAGAGTCTCGCCGGAGTCTCCACGACGATCGGACGAGCGACGTCATGCGCCGCTCAGTCGGGCCGGGTTGCGCCCGTAACGGCGCCCGTGGATGCGAGGGGCAGTGCCGGTCGGGCGCGCCCTTCGCTCGTCGCAGCCGGTCGCTCCGTGCGCGTGAGCTTCGCGGGCGAGCCGTCGATGGTGCGCCAGAGCAGAAAGACGAAGGCGTAGGCGCCTAGGGCCGACAGCGCTCCGCCCATGGCGAGCACCGCGGTGCCGGCCTCCACCCCGCGCGGGCGCAGGACGAAGCCGATCGCCATGCATGCGAGTCCCGCGTTCGACACCCACCAGTGCGCGACCGCTGCACGCCGGCTGCGAAGGGGCGCACCGGCGAATCGCGGCACCACGTGGTACGCCACGCCGTAGATCATCATCGTGACGAATCCCAGCAGCACCATGTGCACGTGGGCGAGGCGATAGATCGTCCACACGGGACGCGCCGCCATGGCGACGCCCAGAGTGACGCCCATCGCGAGCCACGCAAGGCTCGCCTTGAGAAAGGCACGGACGTACCAGTCCATCTCAGACGGCCTCCGCGCGGGCAAGCGCCGCGGGACTCACCCGCCCGCCCGGGCGTGGAGTGATCGCCGCGAGCAGGTGCAGCTCACTATCAGTGGCGCGCATGGCGTGCGGCTCCGCAGGGTCGTACACGACGACGTCGCCCGCTTTGCACGGACGCTCGCCATCGCGGCCCGACAGCAAACCCTCGCCGCTCAGTACCGTCACGGTGACGGTGGACGGATTCTGGTGCGGCGCGACGCGTTGCCCCGGCCGGATGCGGAAGACGAGGAGGCGGATGTCGGCCGAGTCGAACAGGATGGCCATCGCGGGGCGCTCCGGCGACGCCGCGACCGCATCGAAGGCGGCCTGTTGGGGATCGAGCGCGATCATCGGTTTGCTACTGCTGCAGGAGACAGCTCCGAGCCGACGGACCTCTCTGACGCCGTGCGCTCGACGACGGCTGAGATGCCCGCCATCAACTCTTCGAATGGGATGTTCGCCGATCGCGCGGCAAGCCCCAGCGATTCGGCGCCGCCACAGCAGGTGTCGATGCCGAACCTGTTGAGCACCGGCAGAGCCGAGGGATACCAAACAATCAGCGCATTCACGGTGAGGGAAGCGCTGAGCTCCGGTCGTGTGGGTCTGGCATTGCACGTAGTCATGAATGTCTCCAGCGGTGTGAATGCCTGGGTCTCGGCGTTCGGCCGGTCACCCAGGATGAACGAGAGCTAGAACGCGATGGCGACCTGGAGATACGTCCAGTGCCGCGATGCACCTTCGCTGCCGAGACCGACGGACGCGGCTCCGCTTCCAGCGCGGAACATCCCATATCCCAACTCCACGCTCGTGGCGCTATTGATGCGCGCCGACGCGAGCGCGTCGCCTTCCCAGCCGAGGGATCGCTCGTCGCCGCTCGTGAGTGTGAAGCGATGCAGCTCTCCCCTCAGCGAGAGTGTCTTCGCGACCGGCGACGTTCCGGTGACGAACAGGTCGGCCAGGCCTCGTTCCCTGGTCGTTGCCGCGGGATCGCCGATCACGTCCATCAGGCCGTAGAACGGATGGTTCGTCCCGTACAGCGTGTTGAATGTGGTGTATCGGCCGTCGGTGGGCGTCGCGTCGCCGGACAGGACATCGGCGCCAAGCGTGAACACGGGGCTCGGCGAGGCGCCGATGGCATTTCCGATTCTCACCCCCACGAGCCACGCGCGAACGGATTGGGCGCCCCGTGTTTGCGTGGTGCCCGTCGACGAGACCTGGCTCTGCTGACCGGACTGATACGCTCCCTCGAGCTCCAGGCGCAGCGGCAAGTCGGCGACCCGCGGCAAGCGGAGACGAGCGTCGAGCGTCGTGCGGTTGGCTTCATCGTAGGTGCGGTACCGTGCGGGCCCATCGTAGAGCAGCGTTCCGTCGAGCGCGACGCCGCTCCCGCCGCGCCGTGACACGAACAGTCCAGCGACCAGATGGTCCGCGCTGCCGTTCGTCGGTGCCGTGGTCGACGTCGGTGTCCCGAACCTACGTCCTCGCTCGTCGACGACGGCAGCAAAGGTCGTCGCGCTCCAGGGTTCGGCCCCCGCCACCGCGTCCCGCGGCGTGAAGATGACACGCACTCCGTCGAACGAGCGTCCGACGTTGGTCCAGTTCGCGGCGCCGACGAGCCGCTCGTTTCCGAGCGCGATCTCCTGTCGTCCGGCGCGAAACGCCAGGCTGCGGCTCGACCAGGGAGTCGCGATCTCGAGGTAGCCCTGGTGCAGGTCGAACACGTTCGCCGCGAGCGCTGGTGCCGAAGTGCTCCCCTCTGCGCCGAGCACTCTGCTGTCCTGCACCTGGAGCACGATCCGCGCGCCCGGTGCCGCCTCGACGCGCACACCGAGCCGGGAGCGCAGATACGTGAAGACGTCGGCGGCCAGTGCTCCACCCGGCCGATCCAGTTCCGAGCGCGATCGCACCTCGCCGAGCAGGGTGATGGCGGGGACGCCCTGGGATGGCGCGGGTATCGAGGGAGCTGACGACTGCGCCATGAGCGCGCACGGCACCACAGTCACGAGCGCGAGCGCCACACCGAGCATGCGTCGCGCGCTGATCGGAGCTCGACAGGATCGCGGCGGGCGCACGGTCACACCACCTGGTCGGCGGCGCAGCGGAACCCGACGCCGCTCGTGGTCGAGCTCGCGGTCAATGCCGAGCGCACCGCGTATCGCACGAACGCGGGATAATCGGTGGGATCCGTGGCGCCAATGGCCGAGCTGGCGCAGTAGAGATGGCGCGCCGCAGCCTTGTCCCTTCCGACCGCATGTGCGTCGTGCCGCCCAGCGTGGTGCTCATGGTCGGTGGCCGTCGCGTTGAAGTCACTCGTCCACTCCCACACCACGCCGTGAAGGTCGCTCACGCCGTAGAGATTGGGCGACGTGTGCCGCACCATGGGCGGCACGCCTCCTCTGCGTGCGGCATACAGTGTGGAGAGCCTCCGACGGAACGCCGGGTCGCCGCTCGCGTCCTGCTTCGTCTCGCTCGCGGCGGCCGCGAGCTCCCATTCGTCGACGGCCGGCAGTCGCTTGCCCTGCGACGTGCAGTACGCCTTCGCGGCGTACCATGACACGCCCGTGACCGGCCGCTCGAGATCGGCGGCGTCACCAGCGCTCGACGCGCTCGGCCAGTCGGCGAGATATCCTGCGTCAGCCAGTCGGGACTGCACCGATCCACGCGCCCACTGTGGATTCGCTCGGACAAAACGGAGGTAGGCGCTCCTTGTCACCGGCGTTCTGTCGAGCGCGAAGGCGTGGACCTGGACGCGAGTCACACCGGGTGGTGCATACAGCGGCCGATAGGAGCCAGCGGGGATCCGCACCATCGCGCCCCTGGCCGTTGCCCGTTTCGCCGGCGCCGGTGGACGCACCGCTGCAGGCAGCGAAGCCGGAACGAGCGTAGCCAGGCAGACGAGAGCCGTGCGGGACCAGGAGCGCATGGGGCGGATCATCTTGGATCACCTAATCGGCGTCGAGTCGGGTGCGACCGCTCAGTGGGTTCCAGCCGCTCCGAGACCCTTCACGCTGGCGAACACTTTCGGATTGTCCGGACCAGTCACGTTGAGCACACCGAGCGCTCCCTTGTTGAAGGCGCGGAAGATCGAGTGGTCGACGAGGATCAGCTCGCCGGGCTTCTCGACGCCGAATTCCACGATCGCGGAACCGCCGGCGGGGATGAGTGTCGTCTGCACGTTGTGCTGCGCAGCATTCGTCCCCCCTTCCTGATAGACGTTGTCGAACACCTCGCCGATCACGTGGAACGAGCTCGTGAGGTTCGGGCCCGCGTCGCCGACGAAGAGGCGTACACGGTCGCCGACCTTGGCCTGGAGCGCGTGATCGCCCGTGAGCGCGCCGACGCTGCCGTTGAAGACGACGTACGTCGGGTTCTCGTCGATCCCCTTCTGCATGTCGAGGCTCTGCAGTCCCTTCTGGCCGAACGCGCCGGTCGTGTAGAACTCGCTCTGCATCACGTAGTACTCGCGGTCGACCTTCGGCAGCCCTTCCTTCGGCTCCACGAGGATCATGCCGTACATGCCGTTCGCCATGTGCATCGGCACC
Organism: Gemmatimonadaceae bacterium; assembly: GCA_035265545.1. GTDB lineage: Bacteria > Gemmatimonadota > Gemmatimonadetes > Gemmatimonadales > Gemmatimonadaceae > AG11. The sequence goes on from DATFOL010000101.1 coordinate 8,462, forward strand.
GGCGCGGTGGCGCAATGGTAGACGTAGAGACCGGGATTCAGCGCCGAGAAAGTGAACACCGACTCCTGGCCGGGGAGCGTCAGCGAGCTCTTCGCGCCGCCGCCCGGGCCCGTGACCGCGTGCAGGTCGATGTTGTGCGGGACCGTGCTGTTCGCGGCGTTCTTGAGGTGCAGCTCGACGAGATCTCCCTCGCGCACGCGCATGAACGTGCCGGGCACCACGCCGCCGAACGTCCACATCGTGTAGTCCACGCCGTCGGCGAGCCGCATCGTCTTCTCGATCACGTCGAGGTTGACGACGACCTTCGTCGCATGCGTGCGCGTGATCGGCGCCGGAACCGCGGGGGCTACCGTCAGCGTCGCGACCTCCTGCCCGATGATCTGATCGGACGGTGCGCGCACCGGTACGGCCGTACGCAGGCCCGCCTCCGCCGCGTCGGCGGGAATGCCACATCCGGCGAGGCTAAAGGTCGCCAGCAGAGCGAGCAACGCGAGCACGAGCTCGAGCAGAAAACGCGCGACTGGTTTGCGAGGAGCGGCGGGATGAAAGGTCAACATGATCGGAATCTCCGTGTGGGTGACTCGGTGGCTCAGCCTGCAATCAGGTCGGCAACGGTGGTATCCGCGTAGAACGCTCGCCGCGCGTCCTTGATCGCGGTCCAGCGACCGTGGGCGGTGCATGGATGACGAGCGTCGCAGGGCGCGTTGCCGAGGAGGCAACGACGCTGTGGTCGCGCTTCATCGAAGCAGTCGATCACGCGTGCGATGGTCAGGTCATCGGGCGCGCATGCAAGCGCGAACCCGCCGAGCGGACCGCGCGCGCTGGTGACGATACCGGCCTTCGCGAGCGCGTTGAGCGTCTTCGCCATGTAGTTGCGCGGCGCGCCGGTCGCCTCGGCGATCTCGTCGGCCCGCAGCGCGCGGCCGCCTCGATGGCGGGCCAGCAGGAGGGTTGCGCGGAGGGCGTAGTCAGATGTGGAGGACAGCATGGCGGGCTCGCAGGAAAGTGCAGTTTCTCATCTCGATATGAGAATCGCCGGTTGCGAGCGCGGGCAAAGTCGGGAACGGTGGGGAAGCTGCGTCGGTGGATTTTCCGTCTGGATGTCGGGGATCCTCTGACCACGGCAAGGGGTGTGTCAGGAGTTTTCCGCACGTGATCCGAGAGCAACGTCCGACGGCGCGACACTACCGACGCAGTAGGTTGAGATGAGCCACGGCAACGTGCCGGCGGCTCGCACTCCATCGGACCATGTCGTCGATCCGGCGCCTCCTCGCACTCGCATCGAGCCTCCTGCTCTTCCAGCTCACGACGCTGGGGCACGGCGTGCCGTGCGGGACGCACGCACGGAAGCACGACATGACGAGCGCCACGCTGACCGTGCACGCGAGCCCGGCCGCGCCGATGTCCGAAGCGCCTGCAGACGATGGATGCGACGCACCGCGACCGAGCCGTGAGTGCACATCGATGCCCGCGTGCGCCACCGCGCTGGCGGTGTCGCCGCTCGCGGTCGCGGTGACGACTGTCGATCTGCCGTCGTTGGAGCTGCCCGAGCCGCTCTCGATCGACTCCGCGCTCCCCATCGGACCCGAAGCTCCCCCACCGCGCGTCTGACCCCCCACCCGTGGTGCGCTCGCCATCGATCCCGGTGGTGAGCCGACGTCGAGATGCGTCCCGGCATCTGCCCGGACGACTTCAGGGAGGTTCACGAGACATGTCCAGAACGCAGTGGCGCTACGGCCACGCGATGCGCCACACGGTGATGCGCTGGCGCACGGCAGCGACGCTGGCGGCCAACCTCGCGCTGGTTGCGCCTGAAACGGTCGGCGCACAGCAAGGCGCCGCCCATCCACCCGTCACACACCGAGCCGCCGCTCCGACGCTGCTCGGCGACCTCTTCGCCCGGGTGCAGCGCGCCAATCCGCGCATCGCCGCCGCGCAGGCGCTCGCGCAGGCCACGAGCGAGCGCGTTCCCGGAGCCACCAGGCCGCCCGATCCGCAGCTGCAGCTCGGTTTCATGAACTACACGCTGCCGGGCCTCGCACCGATGCCCACGCTCGGCATGAGCCAGCTCCAGGTCATGCAGATGCTTCCGCTCGGCGGCAAGCTCGGTCTCGCCGGCCGGTCCGCCCGCGCGGTCGCCAGCGCCACCGCCGAGCGCGCGCGCGATCTCGGCTGGGAGCTTCGCAGCGCAACCGCGATGGCGTTCTACGATCTGTACGCCACCGACCGCCAACTCCATGTCTCGCGCGAGACGCTCCGCCTGCTCCAGGACATCGAGAAGACGGCGGTAGCGATGTACCGCGTCGGTGAGGGACGCCAGACCGATGTGCTCCGCGCCCAGGTCGAGATCGCGAAGATGGGCGAGGACACGCTTCGCATGCAGGCGATGCGTGTGACGATGGTGGCCAGGCTCAACGCACTGATGGATCGCCAGGCCGAGAGCGAAGTCGGCACACCCTTGCTCCCGCACTTTCCCGACACCATCCCCGCGCGCGCCTGGCTCGACTCGCTGGCCTACGGCGATCGGCCGATGATCCGTGCCGGTCTGGCGGCGGTGAGCGGCGCGGAGTCCTCCGAGAAGCTCGCACGAAAGGAGATCTGGCCCGACCTGCAGCTCGGTGCACAGTATGCGCAACGCGGTGGCGACATGGGGACGGAGCGGATGGGAAGCCTGATGATCGGCGCCTCGGTACCGCTCTTCGCCCGCGACCGCCAGCTCAGGATGCGAGCCGAAGCGTCGGCGATGAAGCGGATGGCCGAGGCCGATCTCGCCGCGATGCGGGCCGAGACGCGTGGGAAGATCGGCGAGGCGTACGCGAACCTGATGCGCGCGCGGTCCCTTGCACGCCTCTATCGGACGACCGTGCTGCCGCAGGCCGACGCCACCGTCGCATCGGCGCTCGCCGCGTATCGCGTCGGTACCGTCGACTTCATGACGCTGCTCGACGGTCGAATGACCGTGAACGAGTACCGCCAGGAGCTCGCCGCGCTCGAGGCAGAGCAGGGAAAAGCCTGGGCCGATCTCGAGATGCTGACCGGCCACGAGCTCTTCGACCCGGATCGACGCCTCGCCACGGTGCCGGGAACGCGAGGTGCCCGATGAAGCGCGCATTCGTACGACCCTCGGTCTATGCCGTCGTGCTGCTCGCCACGATCGGCGGCGTGTACCTCGTGACGCGCGACGGCAGCGCCGCACCGCCACCGGCCTCGCACAACCATGGTGCCGTCGCGGCCGGTGACACCACTGGCAAGCTCGTGACGCTCTCCGACGCCGACGCACGCCGTATTGGCGTGACGTTCGCGACCGTGACACGCGGTTCGCTGAGCCGCGAGGTGCGCACCGTCGGACAGATCACCTTCGACGAGACTCGCGTCCAGGCGATCGCGCCGAAGGTGGACGGCTGGGTGGAGCGGCTGCTCGTGAACTCGACTGGTCAGCCAGTGGCCGCGGGCGAGCCGCTGCTCACCATCTACTCGCCGATGCTCGTGACTGCGCAGGAGGAGCTTCTACTCGCTCGCCGGCTCGAGAGCGACGTCGCCGGCGCGGAGAGCGATGCACGGCGGCGGGCCGCGGAACTCGTCGCGTCGGCGCGGCGTCGGCTCGCCTACTGGGACATCTCGGCGCGCGAGATCGCCGAGATCGAGCGCACGGGCGTCGTTCGCAAGACGCTGGCGCTCCGTTCGCCGGCGAGCGGCTACGTGCTCGAGAAGAGCGTGCTCCCTGGTCAGAGGATCATGGCGGGCGACGCGCTCTACAAGGTGGCGGATCTAGGCACGGTGTGGGTCGAGGGCGAGGTGTTCGAGCAGGACCTCGCCAGCATGCGCGTCGGCCAGGATATCCGCGCCGAGTTTCAGGCACTGCCGGGAGAGCACCGGATCGGCCGCATCTCCTTCATCCATCCGACGCTCGACCCCGAGACGCACACCGTTCGGGTGCGGGTGGCGCTCGCGAACCGGGACCTTCGGCTCAAGCCGGGGATGTACGCCACGATCCGCGTAGCCGTCGCGGCGCGTCGCGCGGCAATGACGGTACCGCGCTCCGCCGTGCTGTCGACCGGCAACCGGAGCATCGTGTTCACTCGGGATGGGCAGGGCCGGCTCGCGCCACGAGAGGTCGCGCTCGGCGCGTCGAGTGACGATCGCATCGAGATCCTGCGCGGCGTGACCGAGGGAGATACGGTCGTCGCGTCAGCCACCTTCCTCGTGGATGCCGAGTCGAACCTTGGCACCGCGCTCGGCGGGATGGGCGACATGCCCGGCATGGAGCTGACGGCGCCGCCGAAGCCGCTCGATTCCACACATCAGCATTGAGGGCGCCGAAATGCTGAAGCGAATCATCGACTGGTCGGTCGGCAACAAGCTGATCATCGTGCTCTTCGCCTTCGCGGCTGTGGTGGGCGGGATCGTCGCGATCCGCCGAACGCCGCTGGAGGCGCTGCCCGACCTGTCCGACGTGCAGGTCATCGTGCAAGCCGACTACAACGAGCAGGCGCCAAGGATCGTCGAGGATCAGGTCACCTATCCCATTGCTGCGGAGATGCTCAAGGTGCCGGGCGCACGCACCGTTCGGGGCTACTCGTTCTTCGGCGTCTCGTTCGTCTACGTCATCTTCGAGGACGGCACGGATCTCTACTGGGCGCGCACCCGCGTGCTCGAGTACCTGAGCGGGATCAAGGCGAAGCTTCCAGCGTCCGTGTCGCCGACGCTCGGCCCCGACGCGACGGGCCTCGGTTGGGTGTATCAGTACGTCCTCGAGGACACCACTGGCCGACTGGATCTGGCGCAGCTCCGCGGCGTGCAGGACTGGTATCTCCGCTACGCGCTCACCGCCGTGCCGGGCGTGGCCGAGGTGGCGAGCGTGGGTGGGTTCGAGAAGCAGTACCAGGTGGACCTCGACCCGGCGAAGCTGCTCGCCTACGGTGTCCCCGTCGCACGGGTGATGTCGGCGATCCAGAATGCGAACAGCGACGTCGGCGCGATGGTCATGGAGCTCTCCGAACGAGAGTACATGGTGCGCGGGCTCGGCTACCTCCGATCGATCGCCGACATCGAGAACGTCGTCATCAGCGCGACCGCCTCTGGCACGCCCGTGCGCGTCGCGGAGCTTGGCCGCGTGACCATCGGACCGGCCGTACGGCGCGGCATTACCGATCTGGATGGCCGGGGCGACGCCGTGGGCGGGATCGTCGTCATGCGCTTCGGCGAGAACGCACGAGCCACGATCGAGCGCGTGAAGTCGCGACTGGCCGACGTCGCGGGCGGGCTCCCGCCCGGAGTCGTCGTGCGCCCCGTCTACGATCGGAGCGGCCTGATCGACCGGTCGATCGACACGGTGCGCGACACGCTGATCCAGGAGGCCATCATCGTCGCCCTCGTCTGCGTCGTTTTCCTCCTGCACGTGCGGTCGGCCCTCGTCGCCGTCGTCACGCTGCCGATCAGCGTGCTGATCGCGTTCATCTCACTGCGCGCGCTCGGCATCAGCGCGGACATCATGTCGCTCGGCGGCATCGCCATCGCCATCGGCGAGATGATCGACGCGGCGATCGTCATGGTGGAGAACATGCACAAGCACCTCGAGCGTCGTGCACCACCCGGCGCGCGCTTCGCGGATACCGCATCGCTCAGCGCGCGCGAACGCTGGGAGCTGGTTGCCACGTCGGCGAAGGAAGTGGGCCCATCGCTCTTCTACTCGCTCCTCATCATCACCGTCTCGTTCATCCCCGTCTTCACGCTGGAGGGCCAGGAGGGGCGGCTGTTCAAGCCGCTCGCGTTGACGAAGACCTTCGCCATGGCAGCGGCGAGCCTCCTCAGCCTCACGCTCGTGCCGGTGCTGATGGGCTTCTTCGTTCGCGGGAAGATCTATCGCGAGGAGGCGAACCCGCTGAGTCGAGGAATGATTCGCGTCTACCGGCCCATCCTCAGCTGGGTGCTGGGGCACCGTGGGCCCGTCATCGCGGCGTCCGCCGTCGCCCTCATCCTCACCTGGATCCCGTTCACGCGGATCGGGAGCGAGTTCATGCCGCCGCTCGAGGAGGGCACGATCCTCTACATGCCCACGACACTGCCTGGCATCAGCGTGGCGCGGGCGCGCGAGTTGACCCGTCAGCAGGACTCGATCCTGAAGTCGTTCCCCGAGGTCGCCAGTGTGTGGGGAAAGGCGGGGCGCGCGAATACGGCCACCGATCCCGCCGGCCTGGACATGATCGAGACGACGATCGCGCTCAAACCAAAGGAGGAGTGGCGCCCGGGGATGACGTACGACGGCCTCGTCGCCGCGATGGACTCGGCTGTCCGGCTGCCCGGTGTCACCAACGCGTGGACGATGCCGATCAGGGGTCGCATCGACATGCTCGCCACGGGTATCCGCACGCCGGTAGGGATCAAGATCTTCGGGCCGGATCTGACCGAGCTGGAACGGCTCGGCCGCGCCGTCGAGCAGTCGGTGCGCATGGTACCCGGCACGCGGAGCGCGTTCGCCGAGCGGGCGGTGAGCGGCTACTACCTGGACATCGACATCGACCGCGTCGCCGCAGCGAGGCACGGGCTCAACGTGGGCGACATCCAGACCGTCATCGCGACCGCGATCGGTGGGATGACGATCACCCAGACGGTCGAAGGACGCGAGCGCTATGGCGTTCGCCTGCGCTACCCGCAGGAGCTGCGCGACACCCCCGAGCGTCTTGCCGCCGTGCTGATCCCCGTGAGCCACGAGGGATCGACTTCCAGTGGCATGGGACCCGCCGGCGCGGGCACGTCGGGCGGCGCCCGTTCGTCTGCGGGCATGAGTGCCACGTCAGCCACGACTCGCGGCGCGGCGCAGGTGCCGCTCGGGCAGGTCGCGACGATTCGCCGGACGGCCGGTCCGATGGTCGTACGCACGGAGGCCGCGATGCCGACGGCCTGGGTCTTCGTCGACGTGTCCGGTCGCGACGTCGGCAGCTACGTCGCCGAGGCGCGACGAATGGTCGCGGACGAGGTGAAGCTGCCGCCGGGCTACACGCTTCAGTGGAGCGGGCAATACGAGTACATGGAGCGCGCGAAGTCGAGAATGCAGCTCGTCGTCCCGGCGACGCTCGCCCTCGTGTTCCTCCTGCTGTACTTCAACTTTCGCACGGTGTCGGAGACGCTGATCGTAATGCTGGCGATCCCGTTCACGCTCGTCGGCGGTGTGTGGTTCCTCTGGGCACTGCACTACGACTGGTCGGTGGCGGTGACGATCGGCTTCCTGGCGCTTGCCGGCGTGGCGGTGGAGACGGGTATCGTCATGCTCGTCTACCTCGATCAGGAGTGGACGGCCCGCGTGGCCAGCGGCGTGCCCACTCGGCAGGACCTGTTCGACTCGGTCATGCGCGGCGCGGTGGAACGGGTGCGCCCGATGATGATGACGGTCGCTTCGACGATCATCGGACTGCTTCCCATCCTCTGGGGCGGAGGAACCGGCGCCAGCGTGATGAAGCGCATCGGCGCGCCGATGATCGGCGGGATGGTCTCGAGCACCGTGATGACGCTGCTCGTCCTCCCGGCGATCTACTCGATCTGGAAGGAGCGGTCGGTCGGCTCGGCTCGCTCCGTGCATAGCGGCATCATATCGTTGTCGCCCGCCGGCCCGAGACCGTCCCAACTTCAAGGCAGGAATCCCGTATGCGCCGCCCTATCGCCCTTCTGGCCCTCGTCCTCTTCGCCGGCTGCCGGACGACGACGCGCCTCACGCCGCGAGCCGAGCTGGTTCGCATCACCCTCAATCACGACGAAGTGAAAGGCTGCCGGCTCGTCGGCAACGTCCAGGAGAGCACGACGAGGTATTTCGTGTACCCCGGGAAGGGCACGGCCGCGGAAAACGTACGGAGGCAGCTCCGCAACGAGGCTGCGAGGATGGGCGCGAATGTCATCGTCGTCTCGAGCTCGACGACGGGCAGCACGAGCGTCCGCACCCGCGGTGAGGCATACGCCTGCGCGTAATGCGGGCAACACGCTCGTGCAGCTTGTGGTGACGCGCCGCCGAACTCCTAATGCCGCGGCGCGCAGCCTCGCACGATCGCCAGCGCATCGCCGACGGGACGCTCGCCGGCCGGATCGGATGGTCGGTTCGCGATGCGTAGCGGACCGACACTTCGTGGCTCCGCATGGACCAGCGTGGTCGAGCCGCCTCCGTCGAGATTGATCGCGTCGCGCGCGCCGAGGCCGCGCATGAGTTCCGCCAGCTCACGCAACGTCATGCCGTCGCTGTAGGGCTTCTGCCGTCCATCGACGACCACGAGCATCAGACGCCGGCCGTCGCTCGCGATGCCGACCGCGGTGCGCGGATGCCGGCCAGCCGCGAAGCCAGGACCGCCAGCGGTATCGAGCCCGGCGACGATCGCGCTGTCGCGCAGCAGGAGCGGGCGTCCGCCCAGAGCTTCCATTGGATGGAAGGGCCGCAGCGCGACCTGGACGCCAACGCTGTCACCGATGCCGAGCGCGAGCAGTGCAGCGCGCGCTTCGCTCCCGCGCCCGACGAGCACGACTTGTCCTGCTCGTACGGCGACGCCGCTCGTCAGCGTATCGATCCTCGTGATCCGTCCCGCATGGAGCCTGTCCAGAACGACTTCCACGGCACCCGACAGGGTATCGGTCGACCCGCCCCACGCGTCGTCGTAGAGCGCGATGCCCGACGGTGCAGCTCGATTCCAGGCCGCGATGGCGAGTCGGCCCGTCGTGGTCGTGATGCCCCCTTCGACGCGAAAGGTCGTGAGATGAGGTGTGCCGACCGAGTCGAATGCGAGCACGGGTTGGGTGGACGGACCAGTCACGACCCGGCCGCGAGAGACGAGCAGATTCGTCGGCACGCCGGGCGGCGCGAACAGAAAGAAGTCGGCGTTGACTCCTCCCACGACATCGGCCGATGCGCGAAGCCGCTCCAGAATGACCGAGGTCTTCTCGCGCCCGATGGCGCCGTCGGCTCCCTTGACGGCAAGGGCGGAGTAGCAGGCGTCGCGGTCGATGACGAGTGCATTGATCGCCCACGGCCCCGAGCGCGCATAGACGAACCAGTGCGTCACGCCGTGCTGGAGCACCTGCGCGCGCACCGTGTCCGTCGGAAAGGGAACCACCGGCACCGGAGCACCACGCGGGGCTCGCGCGCAACTCGCGACCGCCACCGCGAACAGAAGCCGCTGGACGACTCTCACGATCATGAGCGGAAGGAAGCCGAGAGACGCCGCGTGCGCCATCCGGGCACGGTTCAAACCATCGCGCGTGCTACTGCGTCTAACGGCTGTTTCCGGGCGACGTCTCGATACTCTCCATCCACGCCATGCTGCACCCACGTTTGCACGCGCTCTGGCTCCTCTGTTTGACGCTGGCCCCGCCGGCCAGCGCGCAGTCACCGACGGCTTCCGTCGCGAAGCAGACGGCGCCCGCTCCCGAGGTGACGGCTGAGCAATGGCGCGCCGATCTTCGCGTCATGGCGCAAGAGATGGAGCGCCGCCACAAGAACCTTTACCACACTGTGAGTCGCGAGCGGTTCGCCGCCGCCGTGTCTGATCTCGAGGCGCGCATCCCATCGCTGCAGCGCAATCAGATCATCGTCGGAATGATGCGCATCGCCGCGATGGTCGGGGATGGGCACACGAACGTGAGCCCGCTGAAGGACACGAAGTTCGGATTCCCCTCTCTTCCACTCAAGCTCTACCTCTTCGAGGACGGGCTGCACGTGCGCACAGCCGCTCCGGCACACGCCGACCTCGTGGGCGCGAAGGTGACGGCCATCGGCGGCGTGCCGGTCCAGGAAGCGGTGCGGCGGGCGACGGAGATCAGTCCGCGCGACAACGACATCACGCCGACGATGTACGTCCCGGTGTTCCTCGGGATGCCGGACATCCTTCACGCGCTCGGGCTGTCGTCGAGTCGTGATGTCGCCGTCCTCACCCTCGTCAAAGGTGACCGGCGCTGGACCGCCACCGTTCCCGCCGGCGTGGTAGAGCCGAGCTGGCCGAGCGATACGGATATCTCGCTCGTCACGCCTGCCGGCTGGGCGGATGCGCGGACCACGCCGCAGCCGCCGCTCTGGTTGCAGGCACCACTCGAGTACCACCGTCTGATCGACCTTCCCGAGCAGAAGGCGCTCTACGCGCAGCTCAACATGGTCACCGGCGTCGAGGGCGAGACCCTCGATCAGTTCGGGCAGAAGATCCGCGCGCGCGCCGAAGCGACGAACCCTCGCGCGGTCATCGTCGATCTGCGTCTCAACCGCGGCGGAAACATGGACCTGCGGTTTCGGTTCATCCGCGAGCTGATCAAGACCGAAGACGACGACACTCGGCTGTTCGTTCTGACCTGGCGCGGATCGTTCTCCGCCACCCAGCCGATCATCGATGATCTCAGCCGGTACACGGATGCGATCCTCGTCGGCGAGCCCGCGAGCTCGAAGCCGAACTCATTCGGCGACAGCTTCCGGATCACGCTTCCCAACAGCGGCATCACGGTGAGGACGTCGATCCTCTGGCACCAGCGAGACAATGGGAACGACCCCTGGACGCCCGTCGACATCGCCGCGCCGCTCACCCTCGCGGACTACGCGGCCGGCCGCGATCCCGCGCTGGAAGCCGCGCTCCGCTACACGCCGAAGCCGCCGCTCGCGGAACAGATCATCACGGCGGCACGCACCGGTGGCGTACCCGAAGTCCGTAAGACGCTGGCGGCATATCTGGCCGACCCGTCGAACAGGTACGCCGACGTTCGTGATCAACTGATCGTCGCACCTCGGACCCTCGCCGATCAGGAGAAGCGGAACGAGGAGGCACTGTACGTGGCGCAGTTCGCGACGGAGCGCTTTCCGAGGGACACGGACTCCTGGAGCGTGCTTGCATCCGTCGGTGTGGCGGCGGGCCGGTCTGACGTCGCCGATGCAGCCGCGGCTCGCGCGCTGGAGCTCGACCCGAACAACCGGTACGCCAGGTCGCTCCTGGAACGGCTGCGGTCGGCAGGGAAGTGAGCGTTTGTCGGAACGCCTGCGGCGTACGAGGACTCGGCTCGTGGATGCGCAGGATCGTCCAATACCACGAACCCAACCGTGCTCATCGTGCCGCGCTCCGATGAAGCTGGGCGTCCGAATGAAGCGTGCAACCTCGCGCGTGACTTCGTTCGGTCGTCTGGATGATGCTCCGGGCCAGTGTATCTCGCCCGGATCGCGATGTGCGAAACAGGGACGGAGAATGGAAGCGACCCGGCCACTGACTTCCGCGGAGATCGACGCCGAGATCCGGCGGCTCGAAGAGCAGCGCGCACGCGCCGTCCCCCCGGACGAGCAGCGCTACCGCGCGCTCGTCCAGGAGTCGCTGACCCTCGAGATCGCGCGGCTCGAGCGGCAGAAAGTCCACTCCGAAGTCCTCGAGGATCAGCGCCGTGGCGCACTGATGCGGAAGTACCTGCTTGGACGAAGCGGCAAGGCGATCCGCGCCGTGCTTCAGCGCGTCGTGGGCGTGCGGGATGCACACCTCTTTGGGCTGGCGAAGGGAGTTCCTTTGGAGTCGCGAGACGACTGACGGCCCGCTCGACGTTGGTGGGTTGGTGCGTTGGTGCGGTGAACGGCACTGGCCACGAAGCAGCCAGGTGCAGATCCCTCGACCGCGCTCGGGATGACGGCAGCGATTCGACGCGAGCGCTGGTCACTCCGAATCTCACCCCCGACCAGTCAGTTCAAGGAAGGGTAGCGCTCGGCACTGGCGACCGGAGGTCGGGTGAAGCGGCAGCCGGCGCCAGCAGCTCGTCCACGAAGTCGTGCACGGCGTCGAGGTGCATGCCGTCCCGGCGCTCGGGGGTCGGATCCGACGTGGCGACCACCACCATCGACGCCGACGGAACCACGAAGATGAACTGCCCGCCGTAGCCCCAGGCGAAGTACACGGGATGCCCGTGTGCCTCACGGATCCACCAGCCGTAGCCGTAGGCGTTGCCGCTCCAGCCGGAGGTGGTGCGCGGCACCCACGAGCTGTCGACCCAGGCGCGGGGCAGGAGCTGGGAGCCGTCCGGCGCGCGGCCACCGTCGAGGTACAGACGCCCGAAGGCGAGCATCTCGCGCGGCGTCATCCGCATCTCGTTACCGCCGAAGAACACGCCCTGCGGATCGGTCGTCCACGCGCGCAGGCGGATTCCGAGCGGCGCCAGCGAGCGGCGGGCGAACGACCAGGTGCTCTGCCTGGTCGCTCGCGTCAGCACGGCGGAGAGGACGTGGGTGCTCCCCGTACTGTAGATCATCGGCCCACCCTCGCCGCGTGGCGCGACAACCGGCCGGGTGAGTGCGTGCTGCACCCAGTTGCGGCTGGAGACGAACTCGCCGTACCGATCGAAGCTCGTCGACCGGAGCCCCGTGCGCATCGTCAGCAAGTCCTCGAGCGTGATCGCGGTGCGCGCCGAGTCGAGGCCGCGAGTCTCGGTGGGCAGCAGCTCGGAGAGCGGTTGGTGCACGTCGCGCAGGTGGCCGCGCTCCAGGGCAATGCCCACCAGCGCGGAGATCACGCTCTTCGATGCGCTCTTGATGTTCGCCGGCTGCTCGGCGCGAGCGCCGTGGAAGTAGCGCTCGCCGCGAAGCGTGTCGCGATGGAAGACGAGCAGACTGCGCAGCTTGGGGAGGTCGCTGGCCCGCGCGTAGACCGCGTCGAGACGCGCATCGTCGAGCGTGACGGGACGTGCGGTCGCGCGGGCACGGCTGGAGCTCGCCGCGCGCTCCGCCGCGGGCGTCTCCCGACAGCCGCCGAGGAGGACGGCGAGCGCCGCGGCAACGAGGACGTGAATCATCATGCTTCGGGGATACCCGACCGGTGTGCGAGGGTGCCGCTTGGGAACAGCGTAGTTCGTTCGACACGTGATGCGTCGACGCGGAGCACGATTCGGGAAGCGAGCGCCCGGATCGAGGCGGTAAGCTGCAATCGGTAACGCCAGCCATCGTCTCACCTTCCACCGACCGCGCAGCATGCATGCCGTCATCGACCCAGCCATCCTCTACTTCGGCACGCCAGTCGTGCTCGTGAGCTCCCTCAACGAGGATGGATCGCCCAACCTCGCTCCGATGTCCTCCGCCTGGTGGCTGGGACGCAGCTGCATGCTGGGCTTCGGAGCGCGCTCCCATACCCCCGCCAACATCCTGAGATCGAGGGAATGCGTCCTCAATCTTCCCTCGGTGAGTCAGGTCGGCGCGGTGAACCGGCTCGCCCGCACCACGGGCTCCGACCCGATTCCGCCTCACAAAGCGGCGATGGGTTACCGCCACGCGCGGGACAAGTTCGCGCTCGCTGGACTCACCTCCGTGGCGTCGACGCTCGTGGCGCCGCCGCGCGTCCAGGAATGTCCGGTGCAGTTGGAGGCGGTGCTCGAGGCGTCACATCCCCTCGCGGCCTCGGATCCGGATCGACGTGGGCGACTGATCGCGCTCGAGGTGCGCATCGTGCGCATCCATGTCGATGAACGCATCCGCATGGACGGTTACGAGCACCGCATCGATCCGTCGCGGTGGCGCCCGCTGATCATGAGCTTCCAGCAGTTCTTCGGACTCGGCGACATGGTGCACCACTCGACGCTCGCCGAGATACCGGAGGAGTCATACCGGGCGCGACCCGCTGCCGTGGCGGGACTGAGCTGACAGGTCGCGTCAGCCCCGCCAGCGCCAGTCGCGCACCTCGGGCAGATCGTCCCCGTGCACCACGACGTATCGCCGATGTTCGTCGAGCTTCGCGCGACAGAACCGCGCGGCGGCCTCCGCGACCGCATCCCCGCGCAGCCGCGGCACGCGTTCGATTACGTCGAGCGCGAGGTGGAACCGGGAGATGTCGTTCAGTACCGTCATGTCGAACGGCGTCGTCGTCGTGCCCTCCTCCTTGAAGCCGCGCACGTGCAGGTTGCGGTGGTTGGTGCGGCGGTAGGTCAGCCGGTGGATGAGCCACGGATAGCCGTGGAAGGCGAAGACGATCGGCCGGTCGCGCGTGAACAGCGCGTCGAACGCGTCGTCGGCGAGCCCGTGCGGATGCTCGCGCTCGGGCTGGAGCGTCATCAGGTCCACCACGTTCACGACGCGCATGCGGAGCCCGGGCACGTGGGTGCGAAGCAGGTCCACCGTGGCCAGCGTCTCCATCGTCGGTACGTCGCCCGCGCACGCGAGCACCACGTCGGGATCTCCTCCATCGTCGTTGCTCGCCCACTCCCAAGTGCCGAGCCCACGGGTGCAGTGCTCGATTGCGGCCTCCATGGTCAACCACTGCGGCGACGGCTGCTTGCCGGCGACGATCACGTTCACGTAGTGCCGGCTCCGCAGGCAGTGGTCGGCCACCGAGAGCAGCGTGTTGGCATCGGGCGGGAGGTACACCCGAACCACATCCGCCTTCTTGTTCACGACGTGATCGATGAAGCCAGGATCCTGGTGGGTGGCGCCGTTGTGATCCTGCCGCCACACGTGCGACGTGAGCAGATAGTTGAGCGACGCGATCGGCCTCCGCCACGGAATGTGACGAGTGGTCTTCAGCCACTTCGCGTGCTGGTTGAACATCGAGTCCACGATGTGGATGAACGCCTCGTAGCATGAGAACAGCCCGTGCCGACCGGTGAGCAGATAGCCCTCCAGCCAGCCCTGGCACATCTGCTCGCTGAGCACCTCCATCACCCGCCCATCGCGCGACTGATGCTCGTCCGTCGGGAGGATCTCTCCCTCGAACACCCGGTCTGTAGCCTCGAAGACGGCGTCGAGCCGATTCGATGACGTCTCATCGGGCCCCATGACGCGGAAGTTGCGCGCGTCGGCGTTGAGGTGCATGACGTCGCGCAGCATGCGGCCGAGCACTCGCGTCGCCTCACCGTCCACGGCGCCGGGCGCGGGCACCTCCAGGGCGTAGTCGCGAAAGTCGGGCATCACGAGGTCGTGCAGCAGCAGACCGCCGTTCGCGTGCGGATTGGCCCCCATGCGGCGCGTGCCCTCGGGGGCGAGCGCGGCGAGCGCGGGCACCAGCGCGCCATGCTCGTCGAACAGCTCCTCGGGTCGGTAGCTCCGCATCCACTGCTCGAGCATCGCGAGGTGCTCCGGGTTCTCGGCCAGACCGGCGAGCGGGACCTGGTGCGAGCGCCACGATCCCTCGGTCGGCTTGCCGTCGACCGACTTTGGACCCGTCCATCCCTTGGGGGAGCGGAGCACGATCATCGGCCACCGAGGACGTTCGGTCGCGCCGCGGGTGCGCGCGCTCTGCTGGATGCGCGTGATCTCGTCGAGCACCGTGTCCAGCGTCGCGGCCATCTGCTGGTGCATCGCCTCGGGCTCGTGGCCGGATACGAAGT